>JAGGYV010000165.1 GCA_021162325.1 Desulfobacteraceae bacterium
AAAGTTCCACCAAATCTTAAAATTGGCGAGGCGCGCAAATCCTGAGTGATGATTCGTACTTAGCGTACTTTGAAGAGACGAAGGATGCAGCGCAACAAAGAATTTGGACTTTTTACGAAGCCATCATAATTCAGGGACACTTGCCGATCCACTGGTAACTATACGGCCAGCAGTTGAATCGGCTGCTTGCCGTGATTCAAGACTGGCTTCCAGGTCAGTAACCTTTTTCCCGACAGTTGTTAATTCATCATTTAATTGGCGAATCATTTTTCGTGCCACAAACCGTTCTGAAAGGCTGCTGAAATAAGAAATGAGCAATCCCACAAGAAAAAAAATCAAAAAATAAAGGGCTATTTGCAGTTCCGGAAGAGAATAACTTTTATTAATAAAATATTTAATTACGAGTCCTTTTTTTTCAAGCAGAAATGGATAGCTCCCCCAAAAAACAAGCCCAAGAAACCCAAATAAAATCAGCCAAAAAGCAAGCTTTACCTTCTTCATTTAAACCTCTCCACATTTAGGTTGACGGTACAAAATTATTTTCCAATAAAAACAATTCTAACAACAATTTTTGAAAACACCGCACACACATACGATTATTTAAAACAACAACGCAATAATGATGGCAATTGAATATATTGACTTTTTTAATATAAAAACTCAACCGTTTTTTCTTTTAAAAAAGAATGGGATTTTGTATCACAGCGGAACGATCTCTGCGTTCCCCCATATACCCATTTTTTCTCCGGCAATGACAACGATGGCTGAAACACCGTCAATCCGTTTCCCGAAATCAATGGCCCGCTGAATTTCCTTTTCAGACGTGACTTGATTACAGATTGAAGTAGCCGCAGCATCTGCGGCAGCACATGAGTGGGATACGACACATACGGCATCCGCTTTTCCGGCACTAAAAGAATGCCCGATGGTGGCCGATGAAGTACACACGGCAACCGGTGTGCCGCCGGAATCCAGGCGGATTCCAAAACGCATGCTCAAAGGGGATTTACCGGCAAAAACAGAATAGGTAAACGGTCGATTCAGCTTAATAAAAATATCACCGCCGTTCTCCACGATAATTTCATTCGAAACCACCAGAAGCGCTTTGCCTACAGATTCCGCAACCGCTCCAGCCACTGCGGCCATAGGACCGACACTGGCCCGGATACCGGCTTCCGCCATTTCCCTGACAATCAATGGGGACAGATCATCAACAACCCATGGGACAAGCGTTTTAAGAAACCCGGGATACGACTGGATATAAGATTCGATGTATCCCCTGATTTTAAAAACATGTTCTTTTGCCTGGCTTTCAAGCACCTGGTCCGCGCATATCCACAAATCAGTCTCCTTGACCGACACGCCAAAGGCTACCAGATCACCGACGTTAATTAAATCACGATACGTTCTTTTCTCGTACATAAATCATCGCTTAAATTGCTCAAGGTTGATGGCGTCGTAAAAAGTCCCATCTACTGCGTTGTAGCAATTTTTCAGCCATTCAAGATACTACATGTATGATTTCTTGTCTGAAAAATCACTACGCCTTGTATATGGAACTTTTCTCGTAGCCATCTGGAAACTTTTTACGAAAGCATCAAGGCTGACGGCTTCGTAAAAAGCGCCAGATTCAAAGGCGAATAGGCTTTGGCCGCTGCACCTCAGGAAATTGCCGTAAAAAATACTGATCCGTCATGCCCGAAATAAAATCCCTGACGATTTCCGCCGGGCAATGGGTGGCCATATAGTCATCAGACATGCCGTCAATAAAATTTTTAAAAACAGGCGAAGATCTCTTATTCTCAGCAATATCATCCAGAAACCGACTGAACATCTCCTTGAAAAGCTGCTCGATCTTACTTAATTCCTTTTTGATAACCGGATTCATATATATCCGATCGTAATTAAATTTTTTCAAACGCTTCAACGCTTCCGAAACTTCAGGGCTGAAAGAGACGTAAGGTTTTCCGTAACTGTTTAAAATAATATCCGTAACTAGAGAATATACAATTTTACCGTTTGTATCTCCCAAACGGCTCACACTCTCGGCAGGCAGCTCAAAACGATTAATAAGGCCCAGCCGAATGGCATCTTCAATATCCCTTCCAATATAGCTGACCGTATCCGAAAAACGGACCACGCATCCTTCCAGCGACATGGGAATAAAACGAACGGGATCACCGGATTTCTTGAGCTCAATTTCTGATTCAAGATCTGAAAATTTTTTCCCGGCAATGGGTTCAACCCGCAAGTTATGGATTTCACCATCATGACACAAGATCCCATCTAAGGTCTGCAGGCATAGATTCCAACCGCGCCCTTTACGTTCAACTTTTTCCAGAAAATGCACGCTCTGCACGTTATGATAAAAACCACCAATATTAAATAAAGTGCAGATATTTGATAAAAATCGTTCGCCATCATGACCAAACGGCGGATGTCCGATATCATGGCCGATGGCAATGGCTTCAATCAAATCTTCATTTAACCCGAGAAACCGGCCAATCGTTCGGGCCACCCTTGAAACCAGTTGAACATGGAGCATCCGGTGTGTGATATGATCATTTTTGATCAGATAAAAAACCTGTGTTTTATCAATATACCGGGTATAGGCCATTGAATGGAGAATACGATCCACATCAAGGGCAAAATTCTGCCGATAGTCACTCGCAAGCCGTTTTTCCGAAAATCGGCGAATGCCGTCTATACTTCTTGTAGCGAAATCAGCCAGCAACTCCGCTTCCCGGTAATCCAGAATACCACTTAATCTCTCAAGGGAATCTGAGCTATATTTCTCCATTACAAATCATTGCCTCCATCAGCCGACTGTAATCAATGCCCGCTTTCTCAAAACCTGCCTTGCCGTATTTCATATTCGCTTCCAGCACATAATACCTGTTGTCACATTCACAAATATCAATGCCGACATCGTTCCATCCACAGCGCCGGGCAGTATCAAGGGCAAGTTCCAGGGCTTTTTCCGGGATATTATCAAAAGAAATCGCCGCCCCAAATGCCACATTGCTTCTAAACTCACCCGGCGGGTTAATCCGCCAGTATGCATGCACGATACGATCACCAATAATAACCGCCCGAATGTCTCTGTCAATCGGCAGGTACTCCTGGATATATATCACTTTTGTCAAGCAACAGTATGCTTCCAATTCTTTTTGATTATGAATCAGAAACACCCCTCTGCCCAAAGCCGATCCCCTGGGGATTTTTCCAATAAACGGAAAATTAAAACAGGATAATATTTTTTCTCTACTTTTTTTACCGTAAAATATTCTGGTCGCAGGGTGAGGAATTTTCAACAGCTTGAATAGGGCTGTCTGTTTGATTTTATCCTGAGCAAACCGGTAGGTGTGAACACTGGGAAATATTTTCTTCCCCATAGCAGCAAACATATCCGCGTAAAATGAGGACGGATAATAAACCCTTTTACAATTGATTATCAGCGAGGTCTCTTCTTCGCTGTAATCTGAAAAATCTGGACGGACACCCAGGGTGATGACATTTGTGCAGTGCCTCAGCCGGGATTCCAAAGCGATAACATGCGTTATATGATTCATCAGATCAACGTTAAAAATTATTTCAAGTCTTTACGGATTAAAAAATGATCCGATAAAAAACAGATTCAGATGGCAAAGTATAAAAGTTCAAATGCAAGGCGCGCAAATCCTGAGCAATGATTCGTACTTGTCGTACTTTGAAGCAGCGAAGGATGAAACGCAACACAGCAATTGGACTTTTTACGAAGCCATCAGTCTTCCGGGAGGATCGCAAACGTCGAAGGCCTCACATGAATATCCGCCCAATGCCTGTCAACTGTAAAACTGAACCCCTGATTATCCCCATTGGTGAGGATCAGATGAAACGGGACCTGATGGTCGTTGACGGTTCTTATGTCCCTAAACTCAACCTGATATGCTTTGCTTCCCCATTTAAATATTTCTACTTTTTCAATCACGAATTCATTGAAAAATATTTTTTCAACCACGCCCAGCCAGTTTTTCCTGAAAATCAGAACAAATTCCTTCCCCGATTCTCCCGGTTCAAACAAAACGGAATCATGTTCATATACCGGTACCCCCCCTGCCAGATATTCAATCGCCTCACTGGTTTTTATAGAAACACCCGTGACATGTTCCAAATTCGGATCCGAGCATGTTTTGCCATATACCTGCTGATCGATATGGGACAAAAAAGAATAGCGTTCCCCGTCAAATATAAATTTGGCCACCGGTTGGCCGGGAAGGCCCAAAAATTCAATCCTCAGTCGGCCATCATCTGCCCCCAGCCATGCTGCACGGGATGTCCGTGAACTGTCTGAGTCCCAGACACGAATCTTTCCGATTCCCTTAAAAGATTTAACCGCATCATTTCTCTGTTCAAGGATTGAAAGAAACCGGCTCACTTCAGGAGACGCTTTTTGAAACTCAAATCCGGCGTCTTTCTTTACGATGTTATAGCAGGCAGGCAAAAACAGGAAGAGCAGAACAAAGACAAAACACACGGTGGCTTTCATTCTGCTTAGCACTTCTTCCATCCGGTTTAAAACTCCTCCAGATTCAATGAATCCATTTTTTCCTGCAACCCTTTTTTATCCTTATCTTTTTTCTGAAGTGCCTGTTCATAATATTTATGCGCCGTTGCCGGATCATTCATTTGAACATAAATATCTCCCAAATGTTCTAACACAATCGGATCATCAGGAATGAGTTCAACCGCCCGTTTGAGCTGCTGAAAGGCTTCTTCAAAAAGACCTTTTTTAAAATATACCCACCCGAGACTGTCAATAATGTAACCATTATCCGGTTTATATGACAGGGCCTTTTTAATCATGACTTCGGCTTCATCCAGGTTCATCCCTTTATCTGCGTAAGTATATCCCAGATAATTCAATGCATCCGCATGTTCCGGATTCAATGCGAGAACGGCTCTCATCTGCTCAATAGCCAGGTCAGTTTTACTCTGCCGATCGTAAATGACGCCTAATTCAAACAGCAGATCCGTATTCTTCAGATCAATCAAAAGCCCTTCCCGGATTAAAAGAATGGCTTCTTCAGTCAATTCCTTTTCTTTATAAAAAGAACTCAGGTAAGGAATTAATGCCAGTTTAACTGAATCCGGGACCTTGATCATAGCCTCCTTTAATACTTCAATTCCCGTATCAAAATCATCATTGTTGTAATAAATAATGGCCATGTGTATCAGGGTGTTCTGATAAAACCGGGTATCAGATTTAACGGCTTTAAAATTTTCAAGGGCCAGATCGTGGCTGCCTTTTTCATAATAAACAATAGCCGTCGCATAAGCGATCTCGGAACTTTCCGGAGCCCCTTCCGACATACCGTTAAGAACAATAATGGCATCATCGACCCGCTTCTGAAGTATCAGATATTGCAATACGGTGCCGATAATGTTGGTATCGCTTAAACTCCGTTTCCCCAAATCTCTTAACAACGGTCCGGCTTTTTCGGCATCCTTTTTATTATACAAAATTCCCAGTTCGATTGCGGAAATAATATTTTCCGGATTACGGTCCAGAATTTGTTCGAACATGGTGATTATCTTTTCTTTCTGTTTGGTTAACCGATAGATCTTAACCAGTTCAAGACGGGCCTCATTCAGTGCTGGAGCAAGTTCAAGGGTTTTTAAAAAAGCCTCTTCCGCTTTATCATAGTCGGCTTTAAAACCATAGATTTCACCCATATAATAATATCCCACATAATTGTCCGGGAAGTGCTCAATCATTTTTTCATAAACACGAAAGGCGTTATCCATATCACCTTCCAGAAAATACATTTTGCCCAAAATCTGATAAATATTGCTCCGTTTCGGATCATTTAAAAGAACTTTTTCATATATCGATTTTACGTCTGCGTCTTTATCCAACGTCTTTTTGATGCTAGCCGACATCACCAGGGCATCCACTGATTCCGGATCTTGTAAGAGAATCTCTTCAACAAGAATCCGGGCCTTTTCATTTTCTTCCTTGTGGAGATATAAAATAGCCAGCTCTTTTTTTAAAAATAATGATTCCGTATCCTTTTCCATTGCCCGTTTCATAAAATAAATGGCATCGTCCAGACGCCCTCGCCCTTTTAACAATTCAGATTCCATAAACAAATAATAACTATTACCGGGCTGTCTATCTCCTCCGACTTTCTGCAGGCGTATTCCCTGGTCGTCGATACAATCATCTTCAGACACACCAGATTTGACGTTTTTCAAACCACACCCGTCAAGCATGGAAATAAAACAAATTAAAACCGCTAACGTACCCATCAACTTTTTCATTTCTTTGTCCCGATTTGCACTGAAAAATTTCATCCCTACTCATATAAATTAAAATCAGGGATTTCTTCTTTAAAAAACACTTTCATCTTTTTTATGATGCTTTTTTCAAGCTGGCGAACCCGTTCTCTGGAGATACTGTATTTATCACCAATATCCTGTAAGGTTAAAGGTGTATCTGTAAATATCCGCTTATCAAATATTTCAAGCTCTCTTTCAGTTAATTGTGTTCTGAATATCGCCACATTCTCCTTTAAAAGGGTTTCAATTTCCTTTTTAGCGACCTGGCTTTCAATGGACGCAGCACCGGAACTTAAAAATGCGCCTCTTTCAGTATCAGAATCTTCTCTCAACGGGGCATCCAGGGAAAGATCCCAGCCGTCAAGCCGCTGGTCCATTTCCGTTACTTCCTTCTCAGAAACACCCAACCGGTCGGACAAAAGCTGGGTATGCGGAACAAACCCTTCATCAATTAATTTCTGTTTTTCTTTTTTAAGCTTGAAAAACAGTTTACGCTGCCCCTGGGTCGTTCCGATTTTGACCAGCCGCCAATTGTCCATTATAAATTTTAAAATATATGCTTTTATCCAGAAAGAGGCATAATACGAAAATTTAACATTTTTATACGGATCGAATTTTTGAACCGCATGCATCAGCCCGATATTCCCTTCCTGGATAAGATCCAGCAGGTTCTGCATCCACACACGCTGAAAATCCAGGGCAATCTTTACCACCAGTCTTAAATTAGACGTCGCCATGATAAACGCGGCTTCTGAATCGTCTTGCTCGGTAATTCTTTTACCAAGTTCGACTTCCTCTTCCCGGGTAAGCAGTCTGTATTGATTAATTTCAGACAAATACCGCTGCAGCGGATCATATTCGACCAGGCTTTTACCACTGTCGGTCTTTGTTTTTTTTCTTGTCTTATCTCTCGATAAATTATTGATATCCATACTCTTTTTTCTATTACCCTTGCCCCGGCCATTGCTCTTTTTCTTTGGATCGCTCATTATGCTATCAACCACCATTTTTTTATTATTTCAAATCATTGCGTTTAAAATTTGAAATAATGACCGAATTTGTATTATCTAAAATTTAAGTATTACAATGCTTATAAAAATAAACCACAAGTAGCAATTACTAAATTCTCAATTAAAAAACAGACTATTTTCAG
>JAGGYV010000244.1 GCA_021162325.1 Desulfobacteraceae bacterium
CTAAGTGATAATTCGTACTTAGTGTACTATGAAGAAGCGAAGGATGCAGCGCAACAAAAAATTTGGACTTTTTACGAAGCCATCATCTTTAATTATTAAACGGTTCTACCTGGTCCGCCTCAATTGAAACTGATATTGACTGCATGATACTTTCCACAGAAAGCACCAGCCGGTAATTACTGTCTTTTCTTACAATCCGGCCTTCAGCACCCTTCAACGGCCCTTTATTAACACGAACCCACTGCCCTTTTTGTATAAAATCATAAGGATAAACTTTTGTATTCCCGGAAAGCGCTTTTTCAATCTGGTTGAGTTCACTGATGAATTTTATTTCATCACCAACATCAATGATCCTGGCAATATGATTAGAGCGCATGGCTTTATGACGCTCAAAATCATCTGCCGGAAAAAAAAGGTACCCATTAAAAATCGGGATTAAACTGTTTCGAACCCTTTTATTGCTTGACTGCTGCCTGCTGACCATTGGCAGATAATAACCAATGCCTGCCCGGGCCAGGTAATGGGCCAGGGCTTTTTCGCGCCGGCTTTTGGTATGGGCCACGCGCCACAATTTCTCTTTCCGGATCGTACTCAAAATATCTGCCGGAAAAAGCGATTCCGGATTTTTGCTGAGGGATATGGTCATAACTAATAATTTTTACATAAAGACCGGCCTTAATCAACTTAAGTTTTTTAATCAAAAGAATATTCATCATCATTCACATACAGTTACGTGCAGTCCGAAACCGCATCACAGCAAATAATTTAATATTGACATGCAATTATCATTCAACATAATATATTTATAAATTATGAATACTTACGCATCTATCAAAAGCAGGCTTCGACATACTGTTCGGCTTGACCGGGCAATCCGGTTTGTCTGGCAGGCCGGACCGGGATGGTTTATATATTCGTCGGTGTTTGTTGTGCTGCAAGGGGCCTTACCGCTGGTCGCCATTTATCTGATGAAACTGATTGTAGATTCCGTCACCGCTTCCATTGGGGCACAGGACACTGCGGCGGCGCTTCGCGAGGTACTTTTCTATATTGCGCTGGCTGGCGGCGTGGCAATATTTCAGATTCTTGTACAATCCCTGTCCAACCTGATCCAGGAAGGCCTGAGCCTTACTGTCAGCGACCGGATGTATGATGTCCTGCATACCAAATCAATGGCGGTTGACCTGGACTACTATGAAAACCCGAAATATTTCGATACCCTTCACCAGGCCCAGCGGGAAGGCCCTTTCCGCCCCACAGGAATTGTCAATACATTGATGCTGTTATCCCAAAACAGTATCTCTCTGCTGGCCATGGCCGCCTTACTCATGTCGTTTCACTGGGGCGTCACCTTTATTTTATTTGCCGCTGCCGCACCCGGGATACTGGTACGGGTAAAATATTCCCGTAAAATGTTTCTTTGGCACCGGAAACGGACACCGGAAAATCGCAAGGCCATGTATTTTAACTGGATACTGACGGGAAACATCCACGCCAAAGAAGTCCGGTTGTTTGGTATCGGAGATGACATATCCGCACAATTTACCAATACCCGGCAGATTTTACGCCAGGAACAGCTCACAATTACCCGGCAACGTACCATTGCTGATTTTTTTTCACAGGCAATCGGCACACTTGCGATTTTTGCAGCTTTAGGGGCCATCGCATACCGTGCGGTTTTAGGATTGATCACCCTTGGCGACATGGTCATGTTCTTCCAGGCATTCCAGCGCGGTCTAATTTTTTTACGTAATCTTCTCAAGAATGTGGCTGATTTGTATGAAAATAACCTGTTTCTGTCCTATCTTTATGAATTTCTGGATGTGAAATCCCAGGTCAATGATCCGGATGAACCGCAGCCGATTCCCAAACAATTTCAGCACGGCATCTCATTTAACAGGGTCTGTTTTCACTACCCGAATACAAATCAAATGGTTTTAAAAGATATTACATTTGAAATCAAACCAGGGGAGGTGGTCGCCCTTGTGGGGGAAAACGGATCAGGCAAAACCACTTTAGTGAAGTTATTATGCCGACTCTATGATCCCACACAAGGCCAAATCGCACTGGAGGGAGTATCTCTTGACAAATTTGACACAAATGCGTTTCGCCACGAACTAAGTGTAATTTTTCAGGATTTTGTTCAATATCATTTGACTGTTAATGATAACATCCGATTTGGAAACATAGATCTGGCATGCAAAGACACAGAGGCTATCCGGAACGCGGCCCGCAATGCCGGCGCTGATCAGATCATCGCCGCCCTTCCCAAAGGCTATCAAACAATTCTGGGTAAACTCTTCAAAGGCGGGGTTGAACTCAGTATCGGCCAATGGCAGATGATCGCCCTGGCCCGTGCCTTTATGCGTGATGCCCGGCTGATTGTACTTGATGAACCCACCAGCAGTCTTGATCCGATTATTGAATATGAAATATTTTCCCGGTTCAAAGATATGTTAAAAAACAAAAGCGCAATTCTAATCAGCCATCGATTCTCCACGGTGCAGATGGCGGATAAAATTGTGGCATTGAAAAATGGCCGAATCGTTGAACAGGGAACCCATCAGGACCTGATGCAAAAAAACGGATATTACGCCCATTTATTCGAAAAACAGGCGGATTGCTTTCGGCATCTTTAGATGGTTAAAAATGATAGTCTCGTAAAAAGTCGGATTCCGATGGCAAAGTAAAAAGTTCCACTAATCTTACAAAACTGGCGATGCGCATAAATCCTGAGCAATGACAGGCAGTTGACGCACTATGAAGATACGGAGAATTCAAAGCGACCCAAATCTAAAATAGAAGTTGGACTTCTTCCGAATAACTCCATAATGGACGGTGGGATAAATCGTAGGTCGGATTAACGCGTCAGCGCGTAATCCGGCAAATTTCATGGACCGGTTTGACAGAATTCTTTTTTTGTGGATTACGCGCTGACGCGCTAATCCACCCTACTGGAAAGTATAACAAAATATATCACTTGCCGGGTAAGAAGCCCGACCTTCCCATCAGAAATTATTGATTGCTACAGTGACGCATGCGCCATCAAAGATAGCCCTTCGGGTTCATATGCTGCCATCGCCAGGCGTCTGCACACATCTCATCAATACCCCGAGAGGCCGTCCAGCCGAGTTCTTTTTCAGCGAAAGAAGGATCGGCATAACAGGTGGGAATATCTCCCTGCCGCCGCCCCACAATTTGATACGGAATTTGTCTGCCCGAGGCTTTTTCAAATGCAGCCACCATTTCCAGGACACTGCAGCCCCGGCCGGTACCCAGATTATAAGTGACAAGACCCGGGCCTGCTTGAAGCTTTTCCAATGCCTTTAAATGACCTTCCGCCAAATCCATCACATGAATATAATCCCGAACACCGGTTCCGTCGGGAGTCTCATAATCATCCCCAAAGACCTTTAATTCCGATAGTTTGCCCACTGCTACCTGGCTGACATACGGCATTAGATTATTCGGCAGATCAGACGGATCTTCTCCAATCAGCCCGCCGGGATGGGCGCCCACCGGATTAAAGTAACGGAGCAGCGCAATATTCCATGATTTATCAGACGCATAAAGATCTGTTAAAATCTCTTCAATAAACAACTTGGACCGGCCATACGGATTAAACGGCCCGACCGGCGCATTTTCATTAATCGGCATTGTTTCAGGATTGCCATATACCGTCGCAGACGAACTGAACACCAGATTTTTAACACCATTGGCCAGCATGGCATCACACAGAGCCAATGTCCCGTCAATATTGTTCTGATAATATCTTAACGGCTGATCAACGGATTCTGCCACGCTTTTTAACCCGGCAAAGTGTATCACGGCATCAATTAATTGATGCTTGAAGATCTCATCAACCCCCGCTGCATTGCTTAAATCTTGTTGATAAAAAATAATTTTTTTACCCGTAATTTTTTCAACGCGCTTTAAGGATTCGACCTTGCTGTTGCACAAATTATCGACAACAACCACGTCATGCCCCTGCTCTAAAAGCATGACGCATGTATGACTACCGATATAACCGGCACCGCCTGTGAGTAAAATATTCATTGTTGCCGACTGGCCTCCCTCATTTTGCTTCAGCAATAATTTTGAAGGCTTCATAAAAAACAACCCCCGCCCGGTCGATATGTTCTACTAAATCCGGATTGGACAGGTGGTGAAATATGGAAATATCAAAAGAATACGGAAACATCAAATCATCTATGTCCAGTTCAATCTTGTGTAACAACTGTAAATTTAAATCATCACCAACAAGTGTCAGGTCAATGTCGGAACCGTTTTTATAATTTCCCTTTGCTCTTGGCCCATACAGCACTGCCTTTTTTACCTGTGGATACGCCGCAAGAATCCCATCGACCTGTTTAATGACTTTATCTTTAAGGCCAAATTTCATTTATCAACGTTGCTCTTTTTCTGCGAATGCATTCAGTTTTTTCTTCAATTGGCCAAACGCCTGAAAGTAATCATTTAAAATAGCTGCTGAAATTTTTTCAGTTGTCTCTTCATTATATGTATGGGATATCTGATTTCTGCTTTTAATCATATCCATCCAAATTTCACCGTCAGAAATCAGGTCCAGTTTAAATGCTTCTCTGGTGGCATCCTTTGAACCATAGATGTCTTTATTACCGCGATCATCCAAAAAATCTTTTAATGTCTTCCATGCCAGCTCATGGGTATATTCAAACGACTGAATAAGCACCTGCAATTCAAGTTCATTAAACGACTCTTTTTCAATAAACTTTGTCAGCTGCCTAAGCGCTTTGCCGAAATTATTAAACCTTTGAATCCATCTAATATCTTTATGCTCCATGATGCGCCTCAGTTATTGAAATTAATCAAACCTAACCCGGATAAACCGGAAAAGTTAAAAGTGAGCTAAAGTTTGAAGTGAGCTAAAGTTATGGTTAATGCCTTCGGCATTTTCAATTTTTATGTTAAAAATGATCGCGCGTTTAGCGCAGTCCACAACTTTAGGCACTTTAGATCACTTTAGTCATTTCACACTTTTTGAGTTTTTAAAAAAGTTTGCCCAAAAAACGCAAAAATCAGAGATAAAAAGCTAGAAAGAGTACGACGTCAAACTCTCAAAACCGTCTTCGGTGATGAGATACGTCTGCTCAAACTGGGCGGAGAGTTTCCCGTCGCAGGTAATGGCAGTCCAGTTGTCACTGGCAACAAACAGATCAGCTTTTCCCAGATTAATCATCGGCTCTACGGTAATCACCATTCCCGGTACCAGAACGATGCCATCACCTTTTTTGCCGTAATGCGGCACATGGGGCGCTTCGTGAAAATCAAATCCCACACCGTGCCCGACAAATTCCCGGACAACCGAGCATTTCTCACCTTCCGCATAACTTTGAATGGCCCACCCGATATCACCAATGGTATTTCCGGGCACCAGCATTTTCATGGCTGCCTTTAAGCTTTCAGCCGCCACGCTGACAATTTTTTTTGCCTCCGGCCCGGGTGTTCCGATAAAATATGTTTTACTGGCATCCGCGTAATAGCCTTTATATATATGAGTAATATCCACATTAATGATGTCCCCGTCAATCAAAGCCCGGTTCTCAGGAATCCCGTGGCAGATCACCTCGTTGACGGATGTGCAGATGCTTTTTGGAAACCCCCGGTAATTTAACGGCGCCGGTATGGCGTTGTTTTTAATGGCAAATTCATGGGCAATGGTATTCAGCGCATCGGTTGTGACCCCAACCCTTAAATTGTCTTCCATTAAATCAAGCGTTTCTATCACAAGACGCCCGGCAGCCCGGATGCCTTCGATATCCTTGGGATGTTTTAAACGGATATCATATTTCTGCCGGTACAATTTTTCAAGGTTCACCGGCTTGGGGATCTTTGCATTCAAGCAGCATCTTTTATATTTTTTACCGCTGCCGCACGGACAGGGATCATTCCGTCCGACTTTTATTACATCGTTTTTGAGCATCATGCGTAAAACGTCTCCTTTTCTAATGATCAAACTCACTGGCGGCAACGGAGCGTATCGGAATTACCGTCCATTGCAGCGCCTTGTTATAGATCATAAATGTCTGTTTTATTGTCAAGAATGCCAAAACTATGGCAATGAAGGTAATCCCAGCTCTTTGAGATATTTGTTATGTTTTTTCTCGGTCATTGTTATCTCTTTCTCTAAATCAATCAGTTTCGTATTGACTTCATCAAGTTTAATTATTTCTTCTGGCTTAGCGGTGCTGATATAGCGCGATATATTCAGATTGTAATCATTCTTTTCGATCTCTTCCATAGACACGCAACGAGAATAGCGTTTTCCCTCTTTACGGTATTGATAGGTAGAGACGATCTTATCGATGTGCTCAGCAAGCAAATGGTTTTACCGCTTGTTTTTCTCAAAGTGCTCACTGGCGTTGATAAACAGAACATCGTCGGGCTTTTTGCATTTTTTTAACACCAGAATGCAAACCGGAATTCCCGTCGAGAAAAACAGATTAGCAGGAAGGCCAATCACTGTATCTATATTGCCGTCTTCCAACAATTTGCGGCGGATTCTTGCCTCGGCACCGCCACGGAACAGCACGCCATGGGGCAGGATGATCGCCATGGTGCCTTCTTTGGCTAAAAAGTGAAATCCGTGCAGTAAAAAAGCAAAGTCAGCGGCAGATTTAGGCGCCAGCCCGTAATTTTTAAAGCGGAAATCCTCACCCAGTGCATCACTTGGTTGCCAGCGGTAGCTGAAAGGGGGGTTGGCGACCACGGCATCAAAATGCTGTTTTTTGGCGGGATTTTCTTCACCTAGAATATCCCAGTCGTTGAGTAATGAATCACCATGGTGAATCTTGAACTCCGAATCCTTTACGCCATGCAGCAGCATATTCATCCGCGCCAGGTTGTAAGTGGTGATATTATTTTCCTGCCCGAAAATCTTGCCAATGCCATGCTGTCCCAGTTGATTGCGTACATTGAGCAGCAAAGAGCCGGAACCGCAGGCGAAATCAAGCACCTTATTCAGTTTTTTCTTCTTGCCTGTGGTCGGGTCTTGGCTGTCAAGGGTGACAATCGCTGAAAGAATGCTGGAAATCTGCTGCGGCGTGTAAAACTCGCCCGCCTTCTTGCCCGATCCGGCGGCAAACTGTCCGATCAGATACTCATAGGCATCGCCCAGCACATCGCTGCTGGTGGAAAACTCTGAAATTCCTTCAGCAATTTTGGTAATGATGGTACACAGCTTGGCATTGCGAGCAGTGTAATCTTTGCCGAGTTTTTCCGAATCCAGATTGATCTCCGAGAACAAGCCCTGAAAGGTACTGGCAAAGGATTCGTTTTCGATGTATTTGAAGCCTTTTTGCAAGGTGCGAAGTAACTCTCCATCTTGCGTGCGCGCCAGCTCGGCGATGGTTGTCCACATAAATTCCGGCTTGACAACATAATGCACCTTGCGCCGCATCTGCTTCTCGAATGCTTCTATATCCTCTCCGTTTTCAGCATACCAGATGGACAAAGGCGAACGCTTATCGTCTGCCTCGACTTCTGGATAGTCCCGCCCCAGTTCCTTTTTTGCTGCGGCTTCGTAGTTATCCGACAAATACCGCAGAAAGAGAAAAGAGAGCATATAATCACGGAAATCGTCCGCGTTCATAGCACCGCGTAATTGGTCGGCAATGCCCCATAGGGTTTTACCCAGTTCTTTTTGTTCTTGTTTGGTCATGATAGATTACGCAATGTTGTGTATGTGTGAATTTTGGTTTTTTTACTCATTCATTCCGCCCGTCAATCAGCCGCCTCTCCCGTTCAATCTCGGCAATCAGCTCTTCCTCTGTCGGCAGGATGCGTTGGTATTTTGACGCAAAAAGTTGGTGATTTTCCTTGAGGACAGAGTATTTGACAATAGTTTCGTCCTTGCTGTCGCAAAGAATAATGCCAATGGTGGGATTATCGTCTTCACCACGCTTGAGGTCATCAAACATACGGACATACATATCCATCTGCCCGATGTCCTGATGGCTTAGTTTGCCGGTTTTCAGGTCGATAATGACAAAGCATTTGAGCAGGTAGTTGTAGAACACCAGATCGAGATAAAAATGGCTGGTCTCGGTACTGATCCGCATTTGACGGGCGACAAAGGAGAATCCCTTGCCCAGTTCCAACAAAAACTTTTGCAATTCGCCAATAATCGCCTGTTCCAGCCTGCTCTCCTGCAAAAGATCGGATTCCGGCAGTTGCAAAAATTCAAGCACATAGGGGTCTTTGATAAAGTCAAGATGCTGATTTTTGGTATTTTCAACTGCCTCATTTGGTGAGACAATTTGAGAAGAGAGAAGCCGTTGATAGCTCAGACTTTTGATATTACGTTCAAGCTGGCGTACATTCCACTGTTGTTCCCTTGCTTCATTGCAATAGTATTCAACAGCTTTGACAGAATCAACGCGCATAATCAGGCGCAGGTGACTCCAGCTCAATTCTCTACACAGTGTGGAGAGAATCTTCTGTTCAGGAAACTTGAGGTGGAACTGACGGCAATTATATAAATTGGCGTAGGAAAACCCCTTGCCAAAATCAGCCGTTAAGGAAGCAGACAGATCTTCTATCAGTCGTTTGCCGTATTTTGCCCTTTGCTCACCCTGTTGTTCTTCCTCCACAATACGCTTGCCGATCAACCAATAGGCCTCAACCATGGCGGAATTAACCGCAGACCGGGCCTTGCTCC
>JAGGYV010000022.1 GCA_021162325.1 Desulfobacteraceae bacterium
CTCCAAGAGAATATCAAATCACCATCGTCAATGTAATTGCTTGAAAGCAGCGGCCCATTATACTTATCAGTATCTGCGTTTTCATTATTAAGCTGTTCAATACGTATAATTGGAAGACCATCCTCTTCCCAATCTTTTGCATTGAATGCAGCTCCATTATAATAATCCGCTACGCTGGTAAGTTTTTCTGTTTTCCATCCCTTTGGTGGGCCTAAATTAGTCACGGTTGTTTGCTCCTTGTGCCACTATGCCTTCCGGTAAATCATACCCCAACTCCACTAAAAATGTTTTCAACTGTGTTGACGCTGCATCCCGTTCAGTTTCAATTGCCTTAGCCGTTACCGCGTATTTATTCCACAGATTTTCAATGGCCCTGATGCAGGCCCGCTGGTCAGCCCGCAGATAGGCTTCATAGGTGATCATCAACACCTGACGTAACCGTTCAACGATCACGATGCGTGCCTCGTCATTGGATATTTTCTCCCGCGCTTTTTCCACCAAATCATCACGTTTGGTTTCATTGCTTTTCAGGATGGCTTTCAAGGATTTGACCTCGTCCTCAAGCACCTTGTGCCGGGACAGGCTTTGTTCGATACGCTGGGCACCCTCCCAAGCCATTGCCCCTTGTTCCATGGCCTGGCGCAAAGCATCGGCATAATCGGATGAATGTCGAACCTGCCCAACCAATTCAAGAATGCGCCCGCCATTTTTGAATTGCGGTTCTTTTTGGGTCATTCCTTCGGTGCAATAATAGCCCTTTTTGGCGTCTTTGGGCAGCAATTCTGCTGCTTTGATTTCAATAAAAATATTGCCTGCCAGCGCTTTCATCTCTTTGAGGTGTGCTTTCCATTCACCATTTAAAATTTTCAGCTCGTCCTTTTTGGCCTTCACCTCGCTGCCGGGCATGACGCCGGTCTCTTCCGTGTCTTCAAAATCTTCTTCATCAGCAGCAGCGCTAAACAATGCCTGCAACTCGGCAATTCGGTTTTGTGCTTGGGCCATCTCTTCCAGAACTTCCGAAAATTGACTTTGCAGGATCTCCTCATCAGGAATCAGTCCCGGTCCCCAGCCGCTGGCGGCAATGGATTTGAAATCCGCTTTCAGCAGGTTCACATAATTGGCAATAGCACCCCGCACCTGATAAGGCGTCAACAGATCCTGCCCGGCCAGCACCTCGGCAATACTTTTGAGCAGGCTACGGCGCATCAGGTAGACATTGCCCGAATTTTCATGCTGATTAGAAGTCGCAGGCGCCAGTGCTTGAACATTCGGCAGGTTATCGTGCCACCATGTTGCCACCTGCTCCATAAATGTCTGATGGCGTGCGATTACGCCGGGATGGTTGGTAATAAAATCAGCAATATTGCGTTTGTCGGCAATGGCTTCGGCAAAATCCAGATAAATATCATCCTTTGGGGTAAAACAATCCTCACGAAGACCGGTATAATTTCGCCAGAAATGTTCTAAAGCATCGACCTCGACAATGGGCACACCGCCATGCAAGTGCGCCCGTACGTCATGGGGTTCAGGTGGCGGCGCATTGTCCACATAGCGGCGGATATTGCAGTTATAATCCTCGGCAGCGACCTCATCCTTCGGCACCTTGCGGGCATAGGCGGGGATATCTTCTCCCAGGCGGTAGGCATGCACAATTTTGTCGATATCTTCCGGCCGCAAATGATTTTGGGCTTTTCCTTCGCGGTATTCGCGATCCGCATTGATGAACAATACATGCTTGCGTTGGGTTGCGCCGTGTTTGTTCATGATCAATAAACAGGCAGGAATACCGGTGCCGTAAAACAGGTTGCTTGGCAAACCGATAATCGCCTCCAGATAGCCTCGTTCAATAAAATATTTGCGCGCTTCCCGTTCTTCTCCGCCCCGGAATAAAACACCATGGGGCATGACCGTAGCCATTCTGCCATCATGTTTAAGGACCGCCAGCATGTGCTGCACAAACATGAGATCCGCTTCTTTGCCCTTTTCCGGCATCATTACCGGGAACCGGCCGGGAAATATAAGATCCCTTTTAATGTAGTTTTGGCTAAACGGCGGATTGGCCAGCACCCGGTCAAAGCGCTTAAGTTCATTGTTTTCGTCCTTGTGCTGCGGTTCCCGGATGGTGTCTTGCTGGCGGATGTCGGCATGAGAAATGCCGTGCAACAACATGTTCATTTTACAGATGGACCAGGTGGTACCGATCTTCTCCTGGTCGCTAAGAGATATTTCATTTGCGCTGCCCCCGCATTCACGCAAATAATCCCGCGTTTGAATCAACATGCCCCCGGACCCTGCCGTGGGATCATACACGCTCATGCCCTCTTGAGGGTCACAAATTTCTACACAAATACGAACGACTTCGGCAGGGGTATAGAATTCACCCGCCTTTTTGCCGGCTGAGTCGGCAAAAAACTTGATCAGCCATTCATATGCCGCACCCAGCAAATCCGGAAACTCAAAATCCTCATCTTTAAGGGGGATCTTTTCAAAGTTCAGGACAAAATCGGCCAACGTATCGTCATCCAAGGTTCGTTGACCGATCTTTCTGTTAAAGTTGATTCCCTTGAGAACATCTTGCAGCGCTTCCACATTGGCATCTTCAATGGCTGCCAAAGCTTTATTGAGTGTGGTGCCGACGTTTTCTTTTACATGTTTTAAGGCCGGGAGTTGAATGGTCTTGGTCTCGCCATCTTTGGTTTTCTGCTCTTCCCATCCCTCATTCCAGCGCGCCCGTTTTGGTACAAAAAAATACTTGCCGGAATAGTTGTCCGGGTCATTCAATGCAATGGCAATATCTTCTGCTCCCATCCCTCTGGCAGCCAGTTCGATTTTCAACTCCGCCCGGCGTTGATCAAACAGGTCACTGGCACGCTTTAAAAACAACATGCCGAAAATGTATTCCTTGTATTCACTGGCATCCATACTGCCGCGAAGATCGTCACAAGCAGTCAGCAGAAGGTTTTCAAGGCGGGACAATGTGAGTTTTGTTTTCACCATTGCAAGATAGTTTCCTTAAGGCATTTAAAATCAAATATATATTTTCCCGGACAAAAAAATTTTCCCGGACAAAAAAAAAGATACATGGAATCGGCTATCAATACCAGTATAATATTGTCCGGCAATCTATTTTAAAAACGATCTCCGCTGAAATGCTATGCCCTTCCCTCTTTTCTGCGCAAAGACGGGCTCTCCTGAGCTGAATGGAATCTATAAATAGACAACTCACGCCAAATTCATTTAATGATTGATCCGGAGAACCTCTTTTTTAATTGCCTTCATGACGGTGTCTTGTTATCTTTTTTTGCCGCATAAAATCAAACCACTGCAATCGTTCAACGCCGGTTTTGGCTTAAGGCTGTGACGGATGATGATGCTGTAATCAATTAAAAAGCTTTTCATGGTGACGAATTACCACTGTATGAGAAAATAACTTGTCAATCATTTCAAAAGATTATGGACGAGTTATTTAGAAGTGTTCCCCCCGGTGAGACCCTGGGACCGAGCCTATAAATAACTCCAAAATCGGCTCATTCTGTTGAAGTTACATAGAAAAAAAGGACAATATTAAAATGACCCGCATTTTGACGGTTTCTGTTTCTCCGGACAGAACCCTTCTTCCCGAATGGATTGATTTGAAGGAAAAAATTTCTGAAAAAACCGCCGGGATTCAAAACGATATTTTTGCAACATATACGCGTGATCCCGGGTCATGGCTTTTCTATCTCGGGTTTTTGGAGCAAAACCGTGAACTGTCTTCTTCAATCAATTATTATGTTCAATTTTCAGGGTTGTTCATTCAAAAACTCAGCCGGATTCCGGATCTTGAAACACTGCGGCACACGGTTCAGGTAGAGATTGACGAAGACGAACTGGTGCATATGGTTGAAAGAACTCCGATGATCTCCGGTGCCGAGTATATTGATACAAACATGATGGCCGGTCTGTGGAAAGCGCTCGGACAGACATTTTCAGCATTGATTCAAAAACACGAAAAAAGTGTGGAATCTTTTTTCAGCGCTTTGAGTCCGGCTGTTCACCTTGCCGGGCGGATTTTCTTTCATCTGGTAGAAAATAAAAACAATGCGCTTCCCTTTGCGTTTATGGCCACGTATTCCACCGGCATGGGACGAAACGGGAAACCCAATCACCTGCCGTTAAAAAATGCCCTGAATGAATATGACGGCAATGATGACAAATTGTTGGAACTTCTTTCAACCGTATATAAATCTGCTGAAAAAAGTGAGCTGGTCCGGGATTTAATTGATACCGGCGAACTGTTTCATCCCCTTGCCTGGAGCAGCAGCGAAGCTTATGCTTTTTTGAAGGAAATTCCTTTTTATGAGGAATCCGGTATATTATGCCGGATTCCGGACTGGTGGAAAAGCCGATCTTCCGGACCGTCACTGGATTTGTCCCTGGGCAACGAAAAACCGTCATTTGTCGGACTGGATGCCATTGTGGATTTTAATCCAAGGATTCTTTACGGGGATACGGAGGTTTCAGAAGAAGAAGCAAGACAAATGCTCGAAGCAGCCGAAGGACTTGCCTTTATAAAAAACAAATGGGTTCCGGTGGACCATAAAAAATTAAAACAGGCCCTTGAAGCCTATGATAATGCCAGGGAAATGGTGGATGACGGATTCAGTTTGCGGGATGCCATGCGACTGCAGCTGAATCCGGAAAAAGCAATTAAGAATCTTCAGGGAACTGTGGATATTTCCGTTTCAAGTGGTGAGTGGCTGATGTCGGTAGTTGAAAAACTCAAAAATCCCGGCCTGGTTGATAATATAAAACCCGGCAAGGGGTTTACCGCCAGGCTGCGTGATTACCAGCAAAAAGGGTTAAACTGGCTGCATTTTCTGGATTCATTGAATTTCGGCGCCTGTCTGGCAGATGATATGGGACTTGGCAAAACAGTTCAGGTCCTTGCCTTTTTAAGTACATTGAAAAAAACAAAAAACACCCCTGCCAACCTGCTGATCATCCCGGCTTCGCTGATTTCCAACTGGATCAGCGAAATAGAAAAATTTTTTCCGGCCATCCGCTGGCTGGCCGCACATCCTCATTATTTGAGTGGGGACAATTCCCCCCAAAGTCTTGCCGAAAAAAGCCCCCAAAAACTCAACCGGCTGGATCTTGTGATAACAACCTATGCGCTTGCCCAGAGATATGACTGGCTGGCGGATTATCAATGGAATTATGTGATACTTGATGAAGCTCAGGCCATTAAGAATCCGGGTACCAAACAGACCCGGGCTGTAAAAAAACTCACCGCCCGCAACAGAATCATTATGTCCGGCACCCCGGTTGAAAACAGAATTTCCGATTTATGGTCACTTTTTGATTTTTTAAACCCCGGACTTCTGGGAAATAAATCGGAGTTTAAACAATTCTCAAAGCAGCTGAAAAAAAATCCAAATGGGTACGCACGATTGCGTAAACTTGTCTCCCCTTATGTATTAAGGCGATTGAAAACAGACAAATCCGTAATTTCGGATCTGCCGGATAAGGTGGAGATGAAAACCTATGCCGGGTTAAGCAAAAAACAGGTCGCGCTTTACAAAAAAGCAGTCGAAGATCTTGAAAAATTCATTGAGACCACCGACGGCATCCAGCGAAAAGGGGTGGTGCTGTCTTCCTTGATGAAATTTAAACAGCTTTGCAACCACCCGGATCAATTTGCCGGCAGTGGTCCATTTAAAGAAAACGACAGTGGAAAATTTCAAAGACTCAAAGAAATTTGCGAAACCATTTATGAAAAAAGGGAACGGGTGCTTGTTTTCACACAATTCAAAGAGATGTGTGAACCGCTCAATGACTTTCTTGAAACCATATTTAATCGAAGCGGACTGGTATTTCATGGCAGCGTGGCGGTGGGTAAACGGAAAAAAATTATTGATCAGTTTCAAAGTGACGTCTATTATCCGTTTATGATTTTATCCTTAAAGGCCGGCGGCGTCGGCCTGAACCTGACCAAAGCCAATCATGTGATTCATTTTGACCGGTGGTGGAACCCGGCGGTTGAAAATCAGGCCACAGACAGGGCGTTTCGGATCGGACAGAAAAAAAATGTGGTGGTACACAAATTTATCACCAAAGGGACGATTGAAGAGAAAATAGATCAGATGCTGGAAGATAAAAAACAGCTGTCCGATCAGGTAATCGCAGCGTCCGGCGAGTCAATGATTACGGAAATGGATAACAAAGACATCATCGACCTGTTTAAATTATCATTATAAAATCCGGAATCAGAAATCCAAAATAAGGAAAAAATATCAATGAGCTTTTACGGTTTTCCCAAATATGTGTCGGTTGCTGAGAAAAAAGCCAGGGCTGAAAAAAAAATCAAACAATTAAGAAAGAAAAATCCCGATATCAACCCGGTCATCATAGAAGGCAAAGCGCTGGCAAGAACATGGTGGGGAAACGCGTGGAACAAAAATCTGGAAAAGTACGCGGATTACAGTAACCGGATCGGCAGGGGACGGAGCTATGTCCGTCATGGCGCTGTTCTGGATTTGCAGATCACTCCCGGTAAAGTCACGGCCCTGGTCCATGGTTCAGCGACAAAACCGTACTCCGTTTCCGTAGCTATCAAAGCGATGCCGAAAAAAAACTGGGCTACAATTAAACAGGTATGCACAGGTAAGATGGAAAGCATGCAGCAGCTGATTGCCGGAAAATTTCCCAAAGATCTGGAAAAAATATTTACTGAAAAAGGCAGCGGCTTGTTCCCCGGGCCCAATGAGATAAAATTTGAATGCAGTTGTCCGGACTGGGCCTATATGTGTAAGCATGTTGCTGCAACTCTATACGGTATCGGCGCACGGCTGGATGATGACCCGCACCTGTTTTTTATTTTAAGAAAAATGAAGATGAATGATTTGGTTTCTGAAACAATCAGGGAAAGCAAAAAAGAACTTCTGTCCAAAGCAAAAAAGAAAACATCCCGTGTTATTGAAGACAATGATGCGTTGTCTGATATTTTCGGAATCGACCTGAACGGACATGAAAAGAGTGCCGGCCTGAAAAAAAAGCCGGGGCTTAAAATAAAAAAAGGGGAAAAGGCAGGCATCCCAAAACAGATGAAGACAAAAACAGCAAAACCGGCAATCCCCACAAGAAAATCAAAATCAGCTGCGAAAACCAAATCAAAAAAAATCACTGCTGCCATGCGGGTTGAACAGATCATAAAAAAGCACAAAAAAAGCATCCGTTTTGCAGAAATAACTGCCAAATCCGGTTTTGACGATCAGAAAGTAAGAAATATTATTTACCGCCTGAAACAACAGGGGAAAATCAGTATCATTGCCCGGGGAATCTATCAGTCGTTAAATTTGTAGGGGAATTTGTAAAGAAAGAGCGGATTAGCGAAACAATATCCGCCAAAAAGAAAGGGATCAAGCGTAAGGGAACTTCCAAATCTTAATATACCAAACTTGCTTGCCTTTTTGGTCGTCTTCTTCGTTGCGTCAACAGTTACGTAACCTGTTATGCGCCTGTTAACGCGTCTTGAATACAACCAAAAATTCTGCGCAATTCCGGTATATTAATATTTTCCACTTCCCTAATGCCATCATTTTTCAGTTTGGCAAAACATCCCGTTATTTAATCCGGTACAGATTTTGTCCTTTCGGCAGTGCTCGCATCCGATACACCCCTGGTACTGATAATTCCTTCAATAAATTTCGGCTATCATCCGGCTTGATTACGTTCAGTAAAAGAAAAACCCTGCTCCTAAAAACAAAAATCAATTCACCACCTACAGTGCCATATTTTCCATTTTCTTTAATATTTTCTGACTGTATCGTCCGGAAATAAGTGCTTCGACAAACGGCACAATAGCCCGCCAGCCGACATGATGCCGGCCGGGAACAGGGAAAAAATCAGGAATTGAGATTATCATAGAATGGTCTTCAAATCTTCATCCGCAATATGGCTATGACGCTACTTTTTCAAATTCATCCTTATCAACAAAGCATACGGGGCATTGCCAGTCATCGGGCAGGTCTTCAAACCGGGTTCCGGGAGGAATATCATTTTCCGGATCACCCACTTCGGGATCGTAAACATATTCACAAGGGATGCACACATATTTATCCATTTTTATAATCCTTTCCATTTTGCCTTCCTAAACTATTTGACTCGTGAAAATCGCGACTTCAGATTTGACCAGCTATCTGTCGCCAGGAAACTTTTATCCATATTTTCCAACATGCTCAAAAATTTGGGCCAGGGGGCAGAGAAAGTGAGAAGGTACGGCTTAAAACGGGTTCTGGCTGAAGGATCTAAACCACCCAGGACTGCCTTAGGCTGGTCGGATTTCAGCTCGAACATTGGGAAACCAACAATTGAATCACAAGCAGTACCAAACGGTGCAATCACGTCGTATGGTGTCATGGTGTCAAAACTAGCCACCCCATGGAGACCGGAGATAACGTCCGGATTCCCGAAGAAAAAAACCACCTGCGGATCATCCTGTTTCTCAAGTATATCCCAACGCTTGAATACAAGATATTTCCCAGGTGCCTGTTTAGGCGGGCGGTGTTCATACATACTCTCAAGATGATCATAGCTCTTTTTAACACGTTCCACATTGCAGACATAGTTCTTAACATCCTCGGTAAGTTCAAAGTCAAAACCAAAAGGCAAAAAACTCCCGAAACACCCCAGGTTCTCTTTATTAAAGGCACGGGCGCGCCCTTTCCTTACCGGCGCTATTTGGGCAAAAATACATGTATACCCTTTGCGATTAGGCTTGGGAGCCTTCGGAAATTCCACATTATTCAGCTCATTGGCGTAAAAACAGGCGATGGGTAATTCGCTGCCGGGAAAATACTTTTCCCATGCTTCCATAAAGCGGTCCTTGATTTCTATATCCATAATATTTTCCAGTACATGATGAATTTTGAGTGCTTTACCGGAATACAATTATATTTATTCTATCATAGATGATATATGGCATAGGTGATATATGACATAGGCGGTATATGGAAAAATTTCCATATACCGCCTATACATGCTGTAAATTTATTCACATAATTGTACTATTTCCCGGCCGTCTATTTCCCGGCCATCTATTTTCCAGCCATCATGGCTTCAATATCTTCGGCAACCGTTCCGATGGGTTTGATATCAAAATTTTCCACCAGGACATTGAGAACCGTTGGGGATACAAACGCCGGAAGGGTCGGCCCGAGGCGAATTCCCTTAACTCCCAGGTGAAGCAGCGCCAAAAGAACCGCAACCGCCTTTTGTTCATACCATGCAATATCATAGGAAATCGGCAGGTCATTGATATCATCAAGACCAAACACCTCTTTGAGTTTTAAAGCTATTACCACAAGCGAATAGCAATCATTGCACTGGCCCGCGTCAAGCACCC
>JAGGYV010000119.1 GCA_021162325.1 Desulfobacteraceae bacterium
AGGCCAGCAAACGGATCGGGATTCCCGGTGAAGATGAAGGTGTTGCGGGGCTTTTTTACGGGTTGAATTTCTTAAGTGACATCCGGACCGGTGCCGACCTGACACTTTCCGGCAAAAGTATTATTATCGGCGGCGGCAACGTTGCCATGGATGTGGCGCGGACAGCGCTTCGGGCTGGTTCCGATGATGTTCAGGTCTATTGCCTGGAAAGCCGTGATGAAATGCCGGCCTGGGAAAAGGATGTGGAAGAGGCAATCGAAGAAGGCATTCTTATCAATCCGTCCTGGTCACCGGACCGGATTTTTCAGAAGGACGGCAGGGTCAGCGGTATCAGCTTCACGCGTTGTGTATCCGTATTTGATCATGAAGGCAAATTTAACCCCACGTGCGACATGAATGATACCCAGTACCTGGATGTGGATAATATTATTATTTCTATCGGCCAGGCGCCGGATATGTCTTTTCTGCCGGAAGACAGCCAGTTGGAGAGGGCACTCTGGGGCAGCCTGGTAGTGGATGAAAATACATTGTCCACCAACGTGCCCGGTGTGTTTGCTGGTGGTGATTTTACCACTGGCCCCACGTTTGTGATTCGGGCCATTGCCTCCGGGCGAAGGGCGGCCCTGGCGATTGATAAATTCCTGTCTGGTGATCGCACCCGGATTCAAATTCCGGATGAAAAATCAAGCCTTGAACAGGATACCGGTCTTGCGTTGGATGAAGAATCGAGCGATGCAAAGCCACGGGTTGCAATAGAAATGGAAGATCCCGAAGATCGAATCAAGGATTTTCGGGAAGTGGAAAAAGGGTTTACGGCAGAAGAGGCGCAACTGGAAGCCAGACGCTGCCTTCGATGTGATTTAGAAAAAAGAGGAGAATAAAATATGATCCGGTCCATTACCCGGCAAAAGCCGGCAGAAGAGATTGAACGGCTTCTTGATGGAATGGGCAGAATTTTTATTATCGGATGCGGCACATGTGTAACGCTGACGCGCACCGGTGGTCTGCCTGAAGTGGAAGCCATGAAGAAGTCGTTGTCTGAAAAAGGTAAAGTGGTCACCGGCACAACGGTGGTGCCGGTTGCGTGTGATAACCTGACCGGTGAAATCCTGGGCGAAGTTGAAAATCAGATCAAGCAGGCCGATGCGCTGCTGATTATGACATGCGCATACGGGGTCCAGACCATTGCCCGTCAGATGAAAAAGATGGTCATTCCGGCATTAGATACGCTTTTTATCGGCAAGGAAACCGGTGCCGGTGAATTTAATGAAGTTTGTTCACAGTGTGGCACCTGTATTATCGGAGAAACCGGCGGGATTTGTCCGGTGACCGCCTGTCATAAAGGGTTGGTGAACGGGCCCTGCGGCGGCACCAATAATGGGAAATGTGAAATAGACAATACAAAGGATTGTGCCTGGACGATGATATATAATCGTTTGAGTGAATTGGGCCGCCTGGATGCCATGAGAAAATACCAGAAACCCAGAAATCATCTGGGAGAACCCAGTCCCGGGAAATTTGCGATACCGGCTGAATAAATCGTAGGTCGGGATTTTTTCCCGACATAAGGAATATGACAATCGCCGGGTAAGAAACCCGGCCTACACGATAAAAAAGGAAAGACACATGCCCTCTGCATTTAAAAAAGCTCTGGATTCAGGTAAATTTATCATTACCTGCGAGGCGGCACCAGGCAAAGGCACCAATCTGGAAAAGATGAAACACCATATTGAGCTGTTAAAAGACAAGGTGGATGGAATGAATGTGACGGATCATCAAAGTTCGGTCATGCGCTATCCTTCTCTGGGCGGGGCGATTCTCGTCAAGGAGATGGGCGGGGAACCCATTTTGCAGATGACATGTCGGGACCGGAACCGGATGGCGCTGCAGGCAGACCTGTTATTCGCATCCAGTCGTGGGGTTCATAATGTCTTATGTCTTACCGGAGACTCCGTTATGCTGGGGGATCATAAAGAAGCCAAGCCGGTATTTGACCTGGATTCCAGCCAGTTGGTGGCGGCTGTCCGAACGCTTGAAAAAGGCAGGGACATGGCCGGCAATGAACTGGACGGTGGTGTCCGTTTTTGTGCCGGCGCTATTGTTACTCCGGAAGCAAATCCCATAGAGCCCCAGCTGATCAAGTTTGAAAAAAAGCTGGAAGCCGGTGCGGAGTTTATCCAAACCCAGGCGGTCTATGATATGGAGAATTTTAAAAAATTTATGGAATACGCCCGCCAGTTTCCAGTGAAAATTTTAGCCGGCATTATTTTACTTACATCCGCGCCCATGGCCCGGTTCATGAATAAAAATGTGGCCGGCGTAACGGTTCCCCAGGATTTAATTGATGAAATGGCGTCTGCTCCCAAAGGCGGGGCGTTAAATAAAGGGATTGAAATCGCAGGGCGCATGATTCGGCAGATCAAAGAGGAAAACATCTGTGACGGCGTTCATGTCATGGCCATTGGCAAGGAAGAAAAGGTGGTGGATATTATGGCGGCCGCCGGGCTATGATTGATGGCTTTGAAAAAAGTTCAAATTCTTTGTTGCGCTGCATCCTTCGTTTTTTCATGGTACGCTAAGTATAAATTATCACTCAGGATTTGTGCGCCTCGCCAGTCTTGGTTTTTGGCGGGGTTTTTTTCTTTGCCATCGGAATCTGATTTTTTACGAGTTTGTCATGATTTGTTTCCCGTTTTTTTTATCCAATGGACCTTTATTGCTTTCCCGCCTCCTCATCTCTTAATACCCTTCGAAGCACTTTACCAATGGGGGAAACCGGCAGCTCATTTCGAAATTCAATGAACTTGGGCCGCTTATAGCCAGCTATGTGTTGTTTGCAGAAATCAGCGATTTCCTGTTCCGTCGCTGTCTCGCCGGGTTTGAGTTGCAGATATGCTTTAACGCTCTCTCCGCTTGTGACGTCCGGGACACCCACAACCGCAGCCATAGCGACTTTCGGGTGCTGGAAAAGGATGTCTTCTATTTCCCTGGGATACACATTAAAACCCCCCACCAGGATAAGGTCCTTTTTTCGGTCAGTGATGATAATATAGCCCTCTTCATCAATATGGCCGATATCACCGGTTAAAAAATATCTTTTATTTTCAATTTCCCGAAATACCACATGATTTTCTTCGGGTTTGTTCCAGTATCCTTTCATGACTTGCGGTCCGCTGATCGCGATTTCACCATCTTCGCCTCTCTGTGTTTCATTAATTCCGGTTTCAAGATCCAGAATTTTGATGTCTGTACCGGGAAGAGGAAAGCCAATGGATCCGATTTTACGAATGGATTTGTCTGTTGGATTCGCGCTGGCCACGGGAGCGGTTTCGCTGAGTCCATAGCCTTCGAAAATGACGGAACCGCTTTTTGCCTCAAATTGGTTGCATACTTCCGGGGGGAGTGGGGCACCCCCTGAAAAACAGCCCATCAACGATGTAATGTCATATTTATTTAAATTCGGATGGTTGGTAAACGCGATAAAGATTGTCGGAACCGCCGGCATGATCGTTGCCTTGTATTTTTCGACGGCTTTGAGCACTTCCGTAAACGGCGGATCACCGGCCCGGGGATCAGGGATGCATACCAGTCGGTTTCCGGAGGCGCAGGCCGTCATCATGCATGTGGTCATTCCAAAGCTGTGATACCATGGAAGAACACCCAGGAACGTATGAAATCCGCCCCGTTTGATAATTTCGGGATTTCCGTTGGGGGTGTGGGAAAGTCGTGTCCATTCTTCAAGAGCGCGCAGGTTATAAGTGAAATTAGAGTGGGTAAGGGCAGCGCCTTTTGGGACGCCGGTGGTTCCACCGGTATATATAATTAAAGCCAGATCTTCGTCGGCAATGATTTGAATATCCGGTGCTTCGGGCGGATAGCACTCTATGATCTGATCAAAAAATAAATGATCCGGCGCATGCTGATCAGCCCTGGGAATTTTATTTAAAAGACTTCCCAGAAGGGCCTTCCATTTGGGCAGGTAGGATTTTATATTGCAAATGACCGTAGTGGTAATCTCTGTCCCTTTAATGGCTTCGGATGTTGTGGGATAGAATTGTGCATGGTCCATGCAGAAGACAGCTTTAGCACCGGAATCTTTAAGCTGAAAGTTCAGTTCAGAAGAGGTGTACAACGGATTGCAGGTCACACAAACAGCGCCGGCTTTGAGGATGCCGAAAAAAATTGCCGGGTAGTGGGGGATGTTGGGTAAAAAAATTGCTACCCGATCACCTTTTTTAATACCCTTTGAAACCAGAAAATTAGCGATCCGGTCGGCGGTATTTTTTACCTGGGAGAAAGTTTTGGTGCCGCCATTGAAAATGGTAAATACTTTATCCGGATAATCACGGGCTGATTCATCCAGAATTTTAAACAACGGTCTGTTGTAATTAGTCACATGATGGGAAACGCCGACAGGCCATTTTGTTGTTGGCCATTGATTTAGTGTCATGCAGGGCACTCCTGATGTGTTTTGAAAATTGATTTGTTCATATGCTTAAAATATTTGAATGAAAAATAGCTGAAACTGTATTAAATAGTCAATATTTAACATCTGATGGCTTCGTCAAAAGTTCAAATTTTTTGTTGCCAGGATTTGCGCGCCTCGCCAGTCTTAAGATTTGGTGGAACTTTTTTCTTTGCCATCGGAATCCAACTTTTTACGAGAGTGTCAACATCTGAGAATTAAGTTTTTCAATGCCTTCCGGATATATTTAAAGATTAAATGAAATTTAAATTAAATCTTTATTCCCAAACGGCTGTTTCCATGCCAAACCGGAAACAACGACTGCCGCACCGTGCGTTACCAGCAGCCAGCCCACACCGAGGATGATGATCCCGGAAACCGGATACCCTTCATAGGATTCGGAAAATTCGGTGATCAGGCTGTTTATCAGTGCAATGCCAAGTGCTGCCGGCGTAATATATTGAATGCAAAATTCCCATACGCGCAGAATTTTTTGCCTGAAAATTTTATGTTTTGTCCCGGATCCCCCCATTCTGGAAAGTATATGCGCCTTTAATGTATCGGTTTTATAAATCCAGCCGACAATAATTGCTTCAAGGAACCCCACTGTTATCAACCCATAATGGTTGATGAAATGGTCTACGATATCGAGCCAGAAAAGTCCGGCATGGGTGGTGAACAACAAGGACTCCAGAAATCCGAATCCGCAAAGCAGGGTGATCGTTTTATTGCGTTGCAGTCCGAATTTGTCATTTAAAGCAGCAGAAAAGGCCTCGATAATGGAAATCGAAGAGGAAATTCCGGCAATGCACAGCAGGAAGAAAAATAAAATTCCAAAAATTGTGCCGAACGGAAGCATGGAAATGGCCTTGGGGTAGGCGACAAACGCAAGGCCAATACCGCTGGTAACGGTTTCCTGAATTGGAATACCCTGTTTGAATGCCATGTATCCCAGGACGGCAAAAACACCGAAACCAGCGAATATCTCATAAAAGCTGTTGGCGCATGCTACGATAATACTGCTTTTGAAAATATTGGCTCCTTTCGGTAAATACGATGCATAGGCAATCATAATCCCGAATCCAAGAGACAGGGTAAAGAAGATCTGTCCGTAGGCTGCCACCCAGACATCTACATTGGCGATTTTTGAAAAATCAGGGGTCAGATATAGTTTGATCCCGGTGCCCGCGCCTTCAAGGAAGATTGACCAGATGACGATAATCGCGGTAATGATAAATAACACCGGCATCATCAATTTCACGGTCCGTTCAATCCCTTTTTCAAGACCCTGAAAGGTAATGGCCCAGTTGATGAACCAGATCAGGGCGACGGCGACCAGAATCATCGGATTTATGCCCTGCATGTCCCAGACACCGGATGAGGTATGTAAAAACGAATCAAAGAAAAAAGAGTTGGGGTCTTTGCCCCATGACTGGGTAAATGAAAAACACAGGTAATTAAAGCACCATGCGATCACCACCGTGTAATATGCCATAATGCCGAACATGATAAAAATGACCGACCACCAGCCAAGCCATTCATATTTTCGGTTGATCATGGAAAATGCTTTGGGTGCAGACCCTCTTTTTTGGTGTCCCAGTGCAAATTCCAGCATGAGAATCGGAATTCCGGCAGTGACCAGGGCCACCAGGTAGGGAATTAAAAACGCGCCGCCGCCGTTTTTGTAGGCAATATAGGGAAACCGCCAAATATTGCCAAGGCCAACGGCCGAACCGATGGCGGCAAATAAAAAACCTGTGCTGGTTCGCCACTGGGGACGGTACGTTGTTGTGTCTTTGTCGATTGGCATTATATCTCCGTTTAAAACTGAAGGGGACCGGTTGTGATTGATAGTCCCGTAAAAAGTCAGATTTCGACAGAAAAGTATAAAAGCTCACCAATCATATAAAATTGGCAAGGCGCGCAAATCCTGAGTAATGATTTGTACTTAGCGTACCATGAAGCAGCGAAGGATGCAACGCAACACTGAATTTGGACTTTATACGAAGCCGTCATGATTGAATGCCGAATTATACAGTCTAAGTAGAAAATCTCAATAGTTTCATCTATTCAGGGAGATATAGCGGTTTATCGTAATTTCACAATAAGGCAGGAATTCAGTGATAGTTTTCAATATGTGGGACCCCGATTTTTTTGAGCTCATTATAACCTGCTCAGTTAATTTTTTTAAAATACAGAACCAGGCTTTTGCCGAGAATGGGATTAAACAGTGTATCAATGCTTCGGGTGATTTTCGGCTTTTCCATAATATCCCATGTCAGCAAACGGTTGTAGAGATTTACGGGAAGCGAGTCCTCCCGGCTCGGGCCGACCAGGCATTTTAGCCACCAGTAGGGGGTGTGCAGGCTGTGTGCAAAATGAGATCCCCGTTGGCGAAGTCCTTGATTTTTAAATAGTGACGCAATTTTTTTTTTTTTATAAATTCGTACATGCCCGCCGTTTGCGTTATAATATTCTTTTGACAGCATCCAGCAGATTTTTTCAGGTAAAAATCTTGGCACACTGACCACCAGGTTGCCCTCGGGTTTTAGAACCCGGACGAGCTCGCCAGCCGCTTTTGAGTCATCCGGTATGTGTTCCATGACTTCAGAGCATATCACATGGTCAAAACTTTCAGTTTCAAAGGGCAGCGAAGTGATGTCTGCTGCGGATATGCCTCTTTGCCCGCCGCCGTGTTCGCCGCAGTTTTTGATGAAATTCAGCCGATTCCTGGTTTCAATCAGGTCATTGAAGTTCATGTCCGCCCCTATGATGGTAACGCCATTGAGACGGGAGGCTTCGCCGGTGTGCCTGCCGGAGCCGCACCCGATGTCTAAAACCTTTTCTCCCGGCAGAATATTTAAACGGTCAAATTTTATAGTAATCATGTATTGCTCTTCGATAGGCATCAACGGTTTTTTGCGCTGCCGCATGCCATGTTAGGTGGTTTTGGACCCGCTGATATCCGGCGTTGCTTAATCTTGCAGCCAGGTTCGGGCTGTCTAAAACTTTTGTGATAGCCTTTGTTAATGCTGCCGGATCAGCCGGGGGAACAAGGATAGCGGCATCGCCGACAACTTCGGGCAGAGCCCCGCCGGTTGTAGAAATCACCGGGACCCCACAGGCCATTGCTTCTCCTGCCGGCAAGCCAAACCCTTCATAAACCGATGGAATTACAGCAACGGTTGCTTTGGCATATTGCTGAACAAATTCTTCGTCGCTGACCCGGCCGGTAAAGGTGACAAAAGAGCCGATTCCCAGTTTTTTGATTTGACGCAGAATTTTTCCATTTTTTTTAGGTGTCCCAATGACGATCAGTTGCATTTTTTTCTTTTTAGAGATTTCCGCCACGGAAAGCAGCAGATAATAGAGTCCCTTAAGCGGAGTGTCCGCACTGTTTGTGACGATAATGCGGTTTTCCCGGCGTTTGATTTCCGGCATAGGGTAAAACCGGTCTGTGTTGATACCATTTGAAATGACCGTGAATCGGTTTTTGGGAATCCGAAATTCTTTGCTGATATCGTTTTGTGCGCTTTCAGATACGGTAATGATGTGGGGCAGTGTTTTAGCCACTTTTTTCTGCATTCCCAAAAAAGAATACCACCGGAGAAGTTTTAGTTTTTTCCATAAAACCGGTTCGGATTTGACGGCAATATCCAGGTCGACGGTAATTGGATGATGGATGGTTGCGATGGTCGGGATTTTTTTTTTGATTGCCCACAGGCCGAAAGAAAGACTTTGATTGTCATGGATAATATCATATTTATGGAATTTGTTTTTCAGGTATTTATAAGCGCGCATGCCGAAAGTGAGCGGTTCTGAAAATCCCATGGTGGAGACGCCAAGCCATTCAATCAGGTTTGTGAAATCCATGAGCTCGAAAACTGTGGGAACACGAAATAAATCATTCGGGTTATACAGGTCCAGACTGGGCAGTTTAATGAGTTTGATATCTGAATCCAGAATCGGATAGGGGGGGCCGGAAATGATGTCGATTTTATGGCCTAAGTCCGAAAGGGCCCGGCTCAGGCTTTGAATATATACTCCCTGGCCGCCGCAGTGGGGATTACTGCGATAACTTAAAAGAGCAATCCGCAAGGATGATTGATTAATGCCGGTCATATGGATTCAATTGTTTGACGATTTATTTTTATTATATTATATTATAT
>JAGGYV010000138.1 GCA_021162325.1 Desulfobacteraceae bacterium
GTATACGCAACCATTGTGCCTTTAACCAGAATACACCCGCCGATAATGCCGTCAAGACACTCCCAGTTAGACAACACCTTTGCAATGGCGATGTTCTCATTTGCCAGCTGATCATCTGAACCGCATTCCCGCCAGGTGCACCAGCTATTCTGCATTGCCATGGCCGCGTCCACGAGTTCCGGTATCATTTCAACATATTGATAATCATATTTTTTATGAAACTGATACAGCAGGTTTCGTTTTTTATGAAACCGGTTCCCCCTTAATGTGACCAGTTCATTGGCATCATAAATATAATCAAACTGGTCCCGGTCCGGGGAAACGGATACCCTTTTATTAAAAACAGATCCCAACAACCGGGCAAGCTGCTCCGGAACACGGATCATTGTAGAGCTGAGCTGTGGAAAACGGTCAAAATACCGCAGCCAGTCAACGGCCTGCCAGTTTCCCACTGGTGCCCAGTATTGCGGCGACGGCCGATTCTGTCGCAGCCATATAAATTCATCGGTTTGTGCCCAGGAAAGATCATATGCCGAAGCCCAGCTCCATACATTGACAAAGCTGTAATCCGATGTCACCTGCGGGCATTGTGCCAAAAAACGGTGAAATGTTTTCTGATCAGACAGCAAGATCGGCTTAAATTCAAGATCCATCAATTTTCTCTGACCGCTTTGACAAAATCCTGTCCCCGGGCATACGCCTGGTCAAGATATTCCGAATGTTTGAGCACATCGCCTTCAAAGTCAAGCTGCCGGTAAAGCACAGAATCCCATAGATCCATGTCCAAAACATCAAAAAAATACCGCATGGTCAGCAGCATGCCGTCAAACAGCTTCTTTCCCCGAGTGGCCCCGACCCCGATGACCAGCCCTTTTCGCATTGGTTCCCATTTATTATAATCGACCTTGTCAATCCAGTATTTTTTCACCCATAACGACTGACACCGGTCCATTAATATTTTAACGTGTGCGCTGACCGTATAAAAAAAAATGGGCGAAGCGATCATCAGGCCTTTGCCGGCCAGTATCCGGTCCCTGACTTTCTGAAAATCATCTTTAATCGCACATTCACCTTCTTTTTTACACCCGTAGATTTCCAGGCACGGGGAGATTTTATAATCCCTTAAAACGATTTCATCCACTTCCGCACCCGCGTCTCTTGCACCGTCAACCGCTCTTTTCAGCAACGTTGCCGTATTCCCCTTCCGTCTCGGACTTCCGTAGACCGCTACTATCTCAGACATTTTTCCACCTCAAGAAAAATCCAACACCAAACCAACCGGACAATGATCAGATCCGAAAATATCATTGTCAATAAACGCCTCTTTTACCCGGCCGCTGTCAATTAAATCCTGTGTCACAAAAAAATAATCAATGCGCCACCCGGCATTTCGTTCCCTTGCCTTGAACCGGTAGGTCCACCAGGAATATTTCTCTGTTTCAGGATACAGGAACCGAAACGTGTCCACATATCCTTCTGCTTCAATTTTATCCAGCCAGTCCCTTTCGATGCGTAAAAATCCGGATCTGTTTTCATTGGCCTTGGGATTCTTCAAATCGATTTCATTATGGGCCGTGTTATAGTCACCGGTAATCACTAAGCTTCTGCCGGATTTTCGCAGCTTGTCCGCGTAGGCGAAAAAGTCTTTATAAAAATTGAGCTTATAATTCAGCCGGTCATCGCTCATCTGGCCATTGGGAAAATAAATATTAAATAAAATAAACGCATCAAAATCAAGTTCAACAATCCGCCCTTCTGCGTCATATCTTTCAATACCAATGCCATTTTTCACGGAATTGGGAGCATTTTTCGACCAGGCGCCAACCCCGCTGTAACCTTTTTTGACCGTAGCGTATGACCAGAAAGATTCATACCCGTCAATATGCCGGACATCATCGGCCAGTTGATGATCCTGGAGTTTTGTTTCCTGAATGCATACCACATCGGCATCCAGCGCTTTCAACAAATCAAAAAAACCTTTTTTGACGACGGCCCGAAGCCCGTTGACATTCCATGAGACCAGCTTCCATATTTTCTTTTGCATATTTCTCCAAATAACAGCTTGAATAAGCTGATCTGAATATCCAGTTCGGTTAAGTCAAACCGGTCGGTACGGTGTCCGATTCCTTTTCTGTCATTGCGAGGGAGGTACGACGTCAAGCAATCTCCTTACCGACAGGGGATTACTTTGTCGTTCGTCCCTCACTCCGCGTAATGACAGCTAAGGTTTAGATATTTTCGGTCAGGCATTATTTAGTAATTTTTACCATCAAAAAATTAAATGGGTTTTAAAAAACAATTTTCCAAAAATCCGACTTTTTACAAATCCATCAAGGATCATAGCGGCAGCCTGAACACTTTACAATCAGGTTGCTCAATTCCTTAAACAACACTTTATAGGAATAATACTTGGTGGCGATTTCATAATTATAATTTACCAGTCGTTCACACAGTTTTGGATCATCCAGAACTTTCAAGGTATTCTGCACTGCCTCATCCGTCACGTACCCGTCAAATTCAATGACTGAAAAGCCCTTGGGCTTGATATCAACGGTATAGATTGAATAGGTATTAACGACAATTGGCTTTTTAAAGTAAATCGCCTCCAAAAACGCATTGCCGAACCCTTCATAATTAGACGGATATGTCACCAGATCCGCATGAGGATAGATATCGTTTAACGTATAAATCTTTCTGCCGTCTGAAGTAATCCCCCTGTGATCATTAATAATATCTGACACAAAGACCGTATTCACATTCATCAGTTTAGAATATTCTCTGATCCGGTTTTCGTACTGATACCCCTCATCTCCGGACGCATGCGAAATGACCAGTTTAGCCTTTCTGCCCAACCGGTTCACCAGCTCAATGGCATGTTCAATTCCTTTTCGTTGAACCACACGGGTCGGCTGAAGCACCAGAAGTTCATCCTTTGCGATGCCCAGGGCCGAACGAACATCTTGATTATAGTCATCGACACCATTTGGCGGCGTTTCAAAATCCATCACGTTCGGTATGAGATGAGAAGATATGCCGGTCCGTAAGCTTAGCTGGTTTCCTGCAGCAGAACTGATCACCACATGTTCCATACCCGGCAGATGGGGAGGAAATGCCATCCGCATATAATCACTGACTGCATTTATCAAAAATCGTTGTCGTTCCCAAAAAAAATCATGATGATGAGCAATGGCCGGTATTTGAATCTCAGATAACACTTCTGTTATTGCAAGCCCCAGAGGAATATTCATCGGAATTGCCAGCGCATTTTCGATCACCAGAAGTTCAACTTCAAATTTTCCGATAAATTCATACAAATCATCCTTAATCTTATTTTTTATGGACTGGATCTGATCCGTCAGATATCGCCCCCGCTCATCAACGCCAAAAACACTCTGACTGATTTCATCAATTTGCGGATGCCTGAAATGGGCCTCGGGTGAAAGATATGACCTTTCCGGCGGCGTATCCAGCTCACCGGCAAAATAATAACAGGTAAACCGTCTGGCCTCAAATACCTTCGCCCATTTTGCGGTCTCCAGTGAAACACCGTCTGTCCCCATAAACCTTGTTGAAATAAACCCGACATTGTGAACTGCATCACAGTCATTACAATATGCCATTTTTACTCACCTTTTGGTTGTAAACTGTTTAAATGAAAAGGAGCGCCCTGACAGAATATTGAATCAAAATATCAAAATAACCTGCCGATTTGCAAGGTAAATTATTAAAACATGGACCCGGTCAAAAAATGCCGGATAAGCCGGTATCCATCCGAAAACCGGTGCATAACAAAATAATTGATATTAATAAATGCCTCTTGACAGTAAACAATGTTTATCATAATAAACTCATGATATTATAAATATGTGTCATTCACCCCCTTCATGCAAGAGATGAAAAATGCTGGAAGTCAAAGTTGACCTTTTAAAAAACAGACTCTATATCACCCTGGGCCGAGTCCAGAAAAACAAAGTCAAAAACGCCCATGAAGTGGTCGAAAAAGCAGCGAAAAAACTGGCGCCCGGATTCACTTGTGTCACACGGATCATCGACGCAAGGGACATTGATCAAACCGATATTGACGAAATTAAAAAAATACAGATAATGCTGGCTGACTGTGGAATGTCAAAAGCGGTTCGTATCGGGATGGAAGATGGAAAAGTGCTGCTCAATCAGGTCGGGAAAGACACGGAATATGTTGCCTCAGATGCGGCCACTCTGGAAAAAGCGGAACAGATGCTGGATAACCCGGAAATAGAAACAACGACTGATAAGAACTGATACAGCACTTTTTTTATATTTGAATCTGTGGTCGGTATTATTGACACCATTCAGACAGATCGATCATATTATAAAATATTTTTATCGTGCCATTCCCCACAGTCCCGAAACAACTCTATCATAAACAACGCTTGCAATGAGGCCAAACCATGAAAAAAGAAACCAATATTTTACAGTACCTGCCGATCGTTAAAAATATTCAGATTTTCCACTGGCTGCACGAAGATGAACTTCAAAAGATGTTGCTCATTTCCTCCATCCACCATTATGAGAATGGGGAAGAAATCATTACCCAGGGGGAAGTGGGCGATTGCCTGTACGCAGTTGTCAACGGGAACGCTGAGGTTTTTGTTAAAGATACAAACAACAAAAATATTTCCATCAGCAAAATTGAAACCGGCGAAATTTTTGGGGAATCCGCCATCTTTCTGGCAAGCAAAAGAACTGCCACCGTCACCTGCGCCAGCGAAAGCATTGTCATGAAAATCAGCCGAAAAAACCTGATCTTTTACTTTAAAACCTATCCCCATGCCGGAAACAAACTCCTGATGCTGATGATCCTTAACATGTTAAACAAACTCAAACATGCTAATGAAGACCTGGTTCTTGAAAAACAATCCGATCTGGATTTTAATTACGTTGACACCCTAATCCAGGAATTTATTACCGAGTCAGACCTCCCATCCGATTAACCCGATTTCGCATTAACCTTAGCCCAAAAAATATCGGCAGACGTTCCAAGCACTTCACCCGGTAAAACCGAAAAAATTAAAAGTGACCTAAAGGGTGAAGTGAGTCACGCCATGGCGTGATTAGGGTCACCGCCTTCCGCAGAAATGCCAGCAATACGAAAAAATTTTCAACATCCTCTTGACATCTAAAAAATCGATTGATATAATATTTCCTTTGAAAGTGGAATCAGTTCTTCAAAAATTAGTACAGCCAATCCGCCGGTTTCGGTTATTAAATGGCGAATTCGTTAATTTGATACTTATTTATCTGAATATATATTGGTGCATACTGCACCATTCGAATATAGACATAAATTAGGCCATTAAATTAATCTACGAGAGGAGAACACTATGATTAAACCACTTGGTTCAGACAAATTAATGCCGCTGTACGTAACAGACGACGCAAAACGCGCCGAGTTGATCAAAGAAGCCGAAACCCTGCCGTCAATCGTCATCAGCTCCGCAGCAGCCGGTAATGCCGTCATGCTGGCCGGCGGTTATTTTACCCCGATGACAGGCTACATGAACGTTGCTGATTCCATGAGCGTTGCTAATGCCATGAGAACGACGTCCGGTCAGTTCTGGCCGACCCCGCTCCTAAACGTTGTTGAAGACGCTTCCGCCGTCAAAGACGCAAAAAGAATCGCCCTGAAAGATCCCAATGTAGAAGGCAATCCGGTTATCGCTATCCAGGATGTCGAATCTATTGAAGAGTTCACAGTCGAACAAATGGCAACCATGACCAAAGAGATCTACGGCACCGATGACATGGATCACGTTGGCGTAAAAGCCTTCAACACGGTCGGGAGAACCTGCATCGCCGGACCGATCCAGGTACTCAACTATTCTTATTTTGACAAAGAATTTGCCGGTACCTTTAAAACCGCTGTTGAAATTCGTGACGAAATGGGAAAACTCGGCTGGGAAAAAGTGGTTGCTTTCCAGACCCGTAATCCGATGCATCTGGCCCATGAAGAACTCTGCCGCATGGCGTATAACGATGAAAAAGCCGACGGTATCCTCATCCACATGCTGCTGGGGAAACTGAAAAAAGGCGACATTCCGGCTGACGTTCGCGATGACTGTATCCGTAAAATGGTTGAACTTTACTTTCCGCCCAACACCGTTATGGTTACCGGTTACGGATTTGACATGCTGTATGCCGGACCCCGCGAAGCTGTTCTGCATGCCTGCTTCCGTCAAAACTCCGGCTGTACGCACCTGATCGTTGGTCGTGACCATGCCGGCGTTGGCGACTACTATGGCCCGTTTGATGCACAGACCATTTTCGACGATATCTCTAAAGACGACCTGCAGATTGACATCTACAGAGCAGATCATACCGCTTATTCAAAGAAACTGGATAAGGTCGTCATGATGAGCCGCGTTGAAAATCACACCAAGGAAGACTTTGTACTGCTTTCCGGAACCAAGGTTCGTGAAATGCTGGGTCAGGGAATCAAACCGCCCAAAGAATTCTCACGCCCGGAAGTGGCAGACATCCTGATCGGTTACTATCAGTCTCTGCAGTAGAAAATTAGTCTTTTAAAATTCTTTAAAACTGATGGCTTCGTAAAAAGTCCAAATTCTTTGTTGCGCTGCGTCCTTCGCTTCTTCATGGTACGATAAGTACGAATCATTACTCAGGATTTGCGCGCCTCGAATTGGGAACTTTTTTCTTTGCCATCGGAATTCGACTTTTTACGAGTTTGTCACTGTTGTCTGATGATTTTTAATTCACAATTCAAGACCCGGTACCAATTTTTCATTACCTGTTTTTAAAAGAGCAGGCTAAATGATCTGATTGCTATACGGAAACCTCAATTTTAATTGTCGTTGAACCTCAGTTTATATTGTCGTTGATCACTCCTCGTTCGCGATTTGTCAACAACGTTCACATGGAATCATTTAAAATATATTTACCCCGTAGGGGCAGGCCCCCGTGCCTGCCCAATTAATAAATGGCAACAAACAAATGGACAACCATGGCAAACAAACGGGCAACCACAGGGGGTTGCCCCTACAACGATGTCATTATCCGATATTGTGTATCGGTTTAAAACATTAACCACAAAACAATATACGGATGAGGTTAAAATTAATTATGTATCCTGTTTAAATGTATAAGTATTCGTCTATGAGGCATAGACAATAAAACCTCCAAGTGGCATGATAGCTTTTTAATAGCAGCCGGACTGACGTTGTCATCCAGAATCTTTACCACAAGGAGGTTTATTA
>JAGGYV010000328.1 GCA_021162325.1 Desulfobacteraceae bacterium
ACCCACGATATTACCTTTTGTATCATAGTCAAGAACGATTCCTTCGGAGATCTCTTTGCTCTCGGTGCTTGACTTCTCAGAAAGATCGATATAAAGCGAATCGGTTTCAGGATAATAATTAAGTTTCATGGTTTAAACCCTCTGTCAGGAAAAGCATTGTGAATCGTTTTTTTATCATTTAAGGTGACAATCCGTAATATGCGCCCTTCAAGCTCATCAATTGCTCCCCAAAACCGGAAACGGTTATGTTCTTGAAGCTCAACCTTAATTGGGGTCTCAATGATACGTATGCACCATTCTTTTTTGAGATACGACCGTTTTTTTAAAACCTCTTTTTCAAAATATTCTGTAAAACGATAATCAGTTATATGATGTGTCATTTCGATTCCGACTGAATGTGTATTAATGTAGATAATATCGATTGCTGATAAATTAGGCAAGTTAAAAATATAGACGAAATCTTACGATCTCAGCACCCCGCTTCGTCAAGTTCAAGCAATTTTAAGTCAAATGCCGACCGTTTTGATTCAACAGAAACAGATAACACTTCAAATTCTTCGAAATCCCGATCAATCTCAAACTGACACTGATGTAACTTTTGTGACAAATCGGTAATTAACCTGCCATCGTTTTTTTCGGTAGCGGATTGCATATTTCCATTAAGTTCCTGCAAATAAATTTCATTTGCGTCAATGATTCTTTCCAATTCATCAATTTTTCTTTCAAGGGATTTTAAAACTTTACCGCGTTCCACGATGATTGCCGAACGAAGTCGCCGGATTTCCCTTTTAGTCAGTTTATCCGGCTTTGAACAATCCGCTTCATTTTTTACGGATAAATCCGGAGTGATATTATCCCCCCAGCCATCTATATTCAAAAATTGCTGATAATCTCCTTCAAAGACTGAAACAGTATCATCTTTAAAAACAATCAAGCGGTCGGCAATGGCATGAAGAAACATCTCATTATGGGTCACCATCACTACCGCCCCATTAAACTGATCAATGGCGGAAAGCAGTGCATCGCATGATTCCATATCAAAATGATTGGAGGGTTCATCCAAAAGCAACAGATTAATGGGTTTGCATAGCAATTTACCCAGCATCACCCGGCTTTTTTCACCACCGGATAAAACAGCTATTTTTTTTAAGGCTGAATCCCCTTCAAACAGCATGGCACCGCATATATTACGCGCCGCCTGCCGATCAAGATCCGGGCTCGTGTAAAGAATTTCATCTTCAATGGATTTATCGCCATCTAAAGTTTTTACATTTGTCTGTTCAAAATAACCGGGGGTAATGTCATGATGGTAATCAATTCGTCCTTTATCCGGCGACATAACGCCACCGAGGAGTTTCAATAAAGTCGTTTTCCCGGCGCCATTTCTGCCGATTACGCATATCCGGTCTGTGGGACCAATTGTCAAATTAAAGTCAGAAATCAATTGATAAGAAGGGATATAACCAAAGGCAAGATCTTCAATACGGCCCAAAATTTTACCACTAAACAGTTTACTGCGAAATGAGAAATCAAGGTTTTTGAATTTTTCCAGCTTCTCGGATGGCGTTAATTTACTGAGTGTTTTAACCCGGGATTGAACCATTCCAGCGAGCCTTGCCTTTGCCCTGAATCGGGTAACGAATACTTCAATTTCCTTACGCCGCTTATCTTCATTGATTCTTGTCTTTTCATGAATTTCTTCTTCCTGAGCAATCTGCATATAGTATTTTTCAGTGTTTCCAGAGATCTTACGGACTTTTTGCCGATGAATACCTAAAACATGTGTTACTATAGAATCCATAAATCCCCGATCATGGGTAATAATAAATACTTCACGGGGCCATTGGTTTAAAAACCCTTTGATCCAGCGGATCGATGTAATATCAAGATAATTGGTCGGTTCATCCAATAACAAAAGGTCCGGTTCCGAGAGCAATTCTTTTGTCAAATTAAGACGCACCTGAAAACCGCCGGACAAATCTTTAGGAGATCGTTTTAAATCTTCATCGTCAAAACCAAGGCCGAAAAGAATTTTTTCAACTTTCCAGTAAAGCGATGCCACATCCTCGGGCAGACCTTTTTTCCCTTCTTCCAATACCGTATTTTCCGTAAAGTTCATTTCCTGCTTTACATAACCGATTCGATAATTTTTCGGAATGGCGAGGTTGCCGGAATCTGCATCCTCTTGCCCGGAAAGTATTCTAAATAGCGTTGTTTTTCCATGCCCGTTACGGCCAACCAGACCGACGCGTTCACGGCGATTAATTTTAAAACTGGCATTTTGGAATAAAACGCTGGCACCAAAACTTTTTGAAAGGCTATCAATACTGATCATAATTTAAACGATTTTAAAAAATAAAAAGATAAAAAAGATATAAAGGAATGATGATTATTCAGGCGTATAAGGAAAATTTATCAACCCCAAGCTTGCTGCAACGATATCGGAATGACCGTAAACTGATACCGAGTAACTCGGCGGCATTGTTTTTATTTCCCCTGGCGCATTTCATTGCTTTTTCAACATAGGCACGTTCAATCTCTTCAAGAATATTGTCCAGAGATACGCCATTTTCCACATCATCAATATCATACCGCTGGTCTGCAATACCCTCTATCCACCGTCGTTTATGAATTGACAACGACAGACTGTCCGGTAGAATAATATTTGTAGTGGATAACGCCACACTTCTTTCTATCAGATTTTCCAATTCACGGATGTTGCCGGGAAAATTATATTTTTGCAACAAATCAACTGCATATGAAGAAATTTTGGTAATTTCCTTTCCGGATTCGCGAGAATATTTATCCAGAAAATGTTGTGCCAATACCCTCAGATCCCCTTTACGGTCACGAAGAGGGGGCACTTTAATTTCAATAACATTAATCCGGTAAAACAAGTCTTCACGAAAGTTCCCGGCGATCACCTCTTCGTCTAGTTTTTTATTGGTCGCGGAAACAATACGGATATCAACCGCAATATCTTCATTGGTTCCAACCGGCTTAAACACCCGTTCCTGAACAACCCGAAGCAACTTAACCTGCATTGCCTGGCTCAACTCTCCGATCTCATCTAAAAAGACCGTCCCGGTGTTCGCAACCTCGAAAAGGCCCTTCTTATCCTGAGAGGCGCCGGTAAAAGCCCCTTTCTTGTACCCGAAAATTTCACTTTCAATAAGGGTTTCCGGTATACTGCTGCAATTAATAACAACAAACGGTTTGTCGTGACGGCCACTTTCCCGATGAATGGAACGGGCAATTAACTCTTTTCCGGTACCACTTTCACCGGTTATCAATACATTTGTTTTAGTCGGGGAAATCTGTTTGATCAACTCGTAAACATGCTGTATCCGGGGACTGCTGCCCACAAGCAATCCAAAATGCAGATTCTTTTTAAGCTCCACATCAATACTTTTCTTTTCATCAGACAAAGTACGCAACTCAAGCGCTTTGGCAATGGTCTGCTTAAGTTCTTTATTATCGAACGGCTTTGGCAGATAATCATATGCGCCGTCATTCATTGCTTCAACCGCATTCTCAGCCGTGGCATAGGCAGAAATCATGATAACAATCGTATGGGGATTAATGGCTTTCGCTTTTCTCAAAACATCCAACCCGCTGATATCACCAAGCCGAATATCGCAAAGAATCAAATCGTAAAAACTTTTTTCGATCTTTTGATTTGCCTGTCGGCCATTCTCAGCACAAGAGACGTGATAGCCTTCCTTTGTAAGCATCAACTCAAGAAATTCCCGCATGCTGAGTTCATCATCAACAATGAGTATATGCGATAATTTTTGATTCAACGATTTTAGCTCCATCGGCAGCTCAAGTTATAAACGATAAAAAATTAATTATTCTCAAAAACAACACGGCCGTTAACGATTGTATAAACAGCCATACCCTTAAATTCCCAGTTATTGAAAGGAGAATTCCTACTTTTAGAAAACCCTTTTTCAACGTCATAAGTGAAATGTCTGTCCGTATCAATTATTGTCAGATGTGCCGGTGCACCGACAGCTATATTTCTGGGTACCCCAATTATCTTTGACGGATTTTTAGACATTTTACGGATCAGCGTCTCAAATGTAAAAACGCCATCTTCAACCAGGTTCAGCCCCAGTGGAAGTGATGTCTCAAGCCCGATAATGCCATTTGCCGCCTTGTCAAATTCTACTTCTTTTTCTAAAACCGAATGCGGAGCATGATCTGTTGCAATCACATCAATCGTCCCATCGGCAAGGCCCTTTCGAACCGCGTCTCTGTCCTCAATCGATCTAAGCGGCGGGCTCATTTTCGCATGGGTATTATATTTTCCAACGGCTTCTTCCGTCAGGGTAAAATAATGCGGGGCTGTTTCCGCCGTTACCGGGATACCTCTTAACTTGGCGTCGCGTATCGCATGCACCGACTCTTTTGTGCTGACATGGGCGATGTGAACCGGCATGCCGGTCAGTTCACAAAGGGCTATGTCCCGCATGACCATGATACTTTCAGCGGCATTGGGGATACCCGCAAGACCCATACGTGTGGCCTTAAGCCCCTCATTCATATCCCCCACAGAAAGACTCAGGTCTTCACAATGGGAAATAACTTTCAATCCCGCCCCTTTTGCATATTCTAAAGCCCTTCTCATGAGCTGCGAATCTGATACCGGCAGGCCATCATCAGAAACAGCAACAGCACCGGCTTCTTTTAATTCACCATACTCGCTCAGTTCACGGCCTTGAAGGCCATGACTGATTGAAGCCACAGGAAGCACCACCACCGACTGAAACTGCTCGGCAGTTTTAATGATGTATTCGGTAACCTGACGATTATCATTTACAGGACGGGTGTTCGGCATGCAGCAAACAGCGGTAAATCCCCCGGCTGCGGCCGCCTGGATGCCGGTTTCAATAGATTCCTTATATTCCTGCCCGGGGTCGCGTAAATGCACATGCATATCAATAAGGCCCGGTACGACAAAACAACTGCTGGCATCGACAATCCGTGTAGCCTGAGTATCGTTATCAGGTAAATCGGATTCAAACTTCTTCAAATCCGTAATCACGCCGTCATCAATTATAATATCAGTAAGCGCGTCAATGTTATCAGGGTCAAGGACATGCCCGCCTTTAATGATCAGACGCATTGTGCAATCCTCCTGCAAGCAAATATAAAAGCGCCATCCGTAAAGCAACGCCGTTGGTTACCTGGTTCAGAATGACTGAATTTATGTGGTCAGCGACTTCCGGTGTGATTTCTACTCCCCTGTTCAGAGGGCCGGGATGCATAATCAGGGCATCGGGTTTTGCTTTTTTTATTCTTGCCATGTTCAGTCCATACCGTATTGCGTATTCCCGTTCACTCGGAAATAAAAAATTTCGCTGTCTTTCTTTTTGAATTCGAAGCATCATAATGACATCCACCCCGTCAATAGCTTCTTCAAAATCATATGTAACATCCGCACCAAGAGATTCGATACCGGCGGGTATCATTGTCGGCGGTCCAGCCAGCCGGACCTTTGCGCCCATTTTTGTAAATCCGACAATATTGGACCGGGCGACCCGGCTGTGTGCAATATCTCCTATAATAGCAATACGCAGACCGTTTAAATCTTTTTTGACTTCTCTGACAGTCATCATATCCAGTAATGCCTGGGTCGGATGGGCATGCATCCCATCGCCGGCATTAATAATCGGGGTAGAAATTTTTTGGGATAATAAGTAAGGCGTGCCGGCGGAAGAATGCCGCATCACAATCACATCCGGATTCATTGATTCCAGATTCCGGGCCGTGTCAATCAGCGTTTCCCCTTTAACCAGACTGCTGGTGGATGCGGATATGGAAATTGAATCTGCAGACAGTCTTTTAGATGCAATGTCAAATGATACGCGGGTCCGGGTACTCGGCTCATAAAAAAACAGTATCACGGTTTTCCCCCTGAGCGTAGGGACTTTTTTAATTGACCGTTCAGAGATTTCTTTAAGACCGTCTGCTGTATCTAAAACAAATTTTATTTCTTCAACCGTAAGGGATTCAATATCAAGTATATCTTTTCTGTTCCACGTCATGATACATATCGCCCTATTTTAATATGGACCCGAGTCTTCCCCATCTGACACCAACGTTATCACTGTCCCAGGACCAGTATATGATAAATGCCTTTCCTTTGATGGCCTGTTCTCCGACAAATCCCCAGAACCGGCTGTCATAGCTGTTATCGCGATTATCCCCCATCACAAAATATGATTCTGCAGGGACAGTCACTGGTCCGAAATTATCCCTTGGATTAATGTGCCTTTCAATAAAATTAGATTGGGTATGAACGCCAACATCATTTATGATAAGTACATTGTTCACATAAATTTTTTTGTTTTTGATTTCAATGGTATCACCGGGAATACCGATTACTCGTTTGATAAAATCTTTATCCGGATCCTCGGGATACCTGAAAACGATAATATCCCCATGATCCGGATTTTTATATGAAATAATATTTTTTCCGATATATGGAATCTTGACCCCATAAATAAATTTATTGACCAAAATATGATCACCGATCTGCAATGTCGGTTTCATTGAACCGGAAGGAATTTTAAACGCCTGAACCACAAATGTGCGAATAAAAAGTGCTAAAATTATCGCTATAACAATTGCTTCGACATTTTCTCTGAGCTTACTCTTTGTGTTGATATCTTGTTTTGATGCTATCTTATTAACACCCGCTTTTGTATTCAAACCGGTTATGCCTCATCTGTCATAATATTAAAAAAAAGTAATTTATCCGTTTGTCGGCAGGGTAAATTGCGGTTCTCCAAGTAAAAACTGTTGACTTTGAATCCAGTCCTTTAAAATTTCAGCAATCTCCCGGGCTTTGGCAACACTTGAAAGAGGCACTGTGGGAATGGCTTTTCCGTTGAAAACAATGGTACCAGACTTTAATTCATCATAGGTTACAAAACCATAGTTTTTATTAATTCCATTGGGATAATCATTTCCATAATCAACGATCTGAACATCAATATCCTTGTCAGTGACAGCCGTGAAAAGCGCCATCTCCTCATTTAAAATGGGAATCGGCACACCCATTCCAACAGCCAGCGAAATACCATAACCGCGAAGACTGACACCCACAATCCATTCGGGTTTCATCTGTTTGAGGTCGCCCATCACCCACATGGTTCCTGCCGGTGTTTTGGGTATCCCTTTATCATTCCTTTCCGCAGACGGATTATGCTGGGTGCCATGCCAGGTCACATACCCTTCTCCGCCGCCCAGAAAAATCCGGGTACCGAGCCCGATGGTTTTATAATAGGGATCATTAAAAAGCGGGCTGAGTTGACCGGCTGTGGAATAATTGGCATTGCCCGCCTTGGGTTTCAATGTTCCCATATACGTATAAATAGTTTTATTTGAAAAATTAACTGCACAGTTGTAATTCTGATATCCGTTTCTTGGATTACAAAGCGTTGCCTGAGGTAAATCGGACAAACGGATGTCTTTTTCAATTTCCCGATTCGGATAGCATGATGTACCATAGCCGGTTGCTTTTAAATGAACTTTTTTTCCGGCGACAAGGTCGTGAATCACATGCCCGCCACCGTAATTAAACTCCCCGGGCCAGACCTTATTTAAAGGATCTTCAAGACAGGCTTCCGTTGCACCGATATAGCAATCTACGGCTGCCAGACCACCATATGCCGGAACATTATTGAGCCAGACAGAAGACGCCCTGATCGTGGGAATCGATTGTCCGAAATTAATAAACGCACCGGATGAGCACATGGGAGAAAAGGTTGCCGTGGTAACCACATCTACCGTTTCAGCCGCTTTGACCGGTCCTTTTTCTTTTACGATATCAACCATCTCATCGGCAGTGACAACGACCACTTCACCGGACCGGATTTTATCATTTATTTCTTTATATGTTTTATTCACTTTAAATTTCGACATTTAATTATGCTTCTCCAAAAACAGTCTATATCATTGTACCATCGATTTGACGGTCTCTATCTTGCTGGTGATATTATTGTTTATCCATGATGCATCCCACCACTCAACCGGGTTTACAAAGACATGATCAATAAACATTCCAAAATGGAGATGATCTCCACCGGCCAAACCACTGGTACCCGTGTAACCGATGATATCTCCTTTTGCAACCAAATCATCATTATTGACTACCATGCGACTGAGATGGGCATATAGGCTCATCAAACCAAAACCATGATCAATACAAACGAGATTACCGTAAATACCGTTGTCAGCTGCAAACACAATCTTTCCGCTGTTCGCTGCCGGAACTTCGGCGTGTTTCACGGACGCCAGGTCAATGCCCATGTGGACAGCATTACTTATAACATTGCCATTGTATTTGTAAACACGATGGTCGGCAAAATTTGCCCTTCTGGCTGAATTGGGCAGTCGGCCGAACGCATCCTTCCAGAATATTTGATTTTCGGTTTTTTGACCGTTTGCAAGTATCATATGATTATTTCTGTCACGCAGTGTTTTGTTGATAAAAACAAATTTATCCTTAGAAGATTTATCAACAGGAAAACCGTCAACAGACTGGAATTCCGGAAGTTTCCAATTTAAAAAATTATCAGATATTTTAATTATGTCGCTGATAAATTTTTTATTACGAATATAATGATAGAACCCGCTTCTTGAATGGTTTCCCGCCAAATCACTGGCTTTAATATATATATCTGTTTTTTTATCATAATCAAAAGGTATCGCAAAAAAAGCAAGATATATGTTTTGATCATCGTAGTATCCGGGATAACCGGGAAAAAAATCATCTCCAACAAAAACACCGCTTTGCGAACATTGCTCCGACAGCTTATAAACCGCCAGACCGGAGCCGCCTTTGGAGACATTATGCTGACTGCTTAAAACAGATAATACCGGCGATTTTGTATCGAGTATAATTTCTTTTTCAAAATATGACTGATTTCCCTCCCACCAGTCCCGCCAGGAATGATCCCACACAGCAATTCTCAATCTTGCCGCACCCTCTGAAAGACACATTTTTTTTGCATCAACAGTGAGTTTAATAGGAGCTCGAGTGACAGTACCCTTTTGCAAAAAACCACGGGTACTATATTCTTCATCCAATAGAACCGTTTCTTTGCCGTTTTGCATGAGACTGATCCAAAGTTTTCTTATCCCGCTTTTTTTATCATCAACGAATCCGTTTATTTCAAAATCAGCCGGAACAACCCGGGACTGAAGACTTAGTTGGATGACAGGTTTGTCACCTTCTAATTTAGTAACCAAAATCCAGGCAGAAGGGATAATAATTAGTAGACACAAGCCGATAAACAGCCATTTTTTCAGCCGCCTCCCCTTGTCTTTTTTTTTAAACATCATACACGCACACCTCATACTTTATTCGGCAAATAAATTAATAAAATTTAACAGGTATAGCCGCTGTTGGCAAGGCCTTATTTTCGTAACTTGACTTTTCAAAACACGCAGGGTAACAGGTGCATAAAGCATCAAATTGATGGAATCTGATTCAATACAGACATGACACTGATATGCCGCATCACGCTCACAGAACATTTCAATGTCGTCATTCCTACACTCGAGGAGATATAATGATTAAACCTGTAGAAATTAATAACATTTGTATCGGCCGCCCGCAGCCATTTACACTGATTTCCGGCCCATGTGTGATTGAAGATGACCAAACAACATATGACATTGCATATGATTTGAAAAAACTGACTGACCGACTCAATATCCCTTTTATTTTTAAAGCATCGTATGACAAGGCCAACCGGACGTCGATAAATTCATTCCGTGGACCGGGCATAAAAAAAGGCCTTGAGGTTCTGGCTTTTATTCGCAAAGATTTGAAAGTTCCGATTATCTCAGATGTTCATCAGGTCAGTGACGTTGAAATGGCAGCTCAGACACTCGATATTATCCAGATCCCGGCTTTTTTATGCCGCCAGACCGACCTGCTCGTCGAGGCCGCAAACACCGGCAAACCGATTAATGTCAAAAAGGGTCAGTTTTTAGCTCCCTGGGACATGAAAAATGTGGTAGATAAAATACTTTCTACCGGCAATCAAAAAATTATTCTGACGGACCGGGGGGCTTCGTTTGGTTACAATAACCTGGTGACTGATTTTCGGTGCATCAAAATTATGCATGAAACAGGGTTTCCAGTCATTTATGATGCCACCCACAGCGTTCAACTGCCCGGCGGCGGGGGTACAACTTCGGCAGGCCAACGTGAATTTGTACCTTTGCTGGCAAGGGCAGCCATTGCGGCTGGCGCTGACGGTCTGTTTATTGAAGCCCATTCCAATCCTGAAAAAGCGCTCTCCGACGGACCGAACTCCATGAAACTTTCGGACATGGAATCACTTTTAATACAATTAAAAGCGATTGAAGCTGCCTTGGCTTAGGGAAGTGGAAAATATTAATATACCGGAATTGCGTAGCCTTTTTGGTATATTAATATTTGGAAATTCCCTTAACTCTATATCAATAAACTATTTATAATAATATCGAATAATTAATGATCTTTGTGCATGTAACACATTAAACAATGAACAATCCAAAATTAAAAGATATAAAACTGCTGCTGCTTGACGTTGATGGGGTATTAACAAGCGGTCATATTATTTATTCCGGGTCAGACATTGAAACAAAAATCTTCAATGTGAAAGACGGACTGGGCATCCGCTTATTGCAGTCAGCCGGCATAGATGTCGGTATTGTCACCGGGCGGACGTCTGAGGCACTTTTAAATCGCTGTAGCGACCTTGGTATTACGATGATTTATGACGACATCAAGGCCAAAGGCGACCTTTTTGATACGATTTTAAGTGCCACACATCTTCAGGCACATGAAGTTGCTTTTGTCGGAGATGATCTGCCGGATCTATCTCTGATGAAAAAAACCGGAGTCAGCATCGCCGTGGGCGACGCCCATGATGCGGTCAAAAGACATGCTGATTTTACCACCTGCAAAAATGGTGGAGAAGGTGCGGTTAGAGAAGTGTGTGAGATGATCCTTGAGGCAAAAAATATGCTTGAAAAGATAATAGAAACTTGCAAATAAAACCAAAAACCAACTCCCAAAAAGTCAATCTGGTAATCATCGGATTTATCATATTACTGATCGGAGGCATTCTATTTCTTTTTGCCAGACATCAATCAATTCTGAAAAAAAACGATCCGTCCCCTTCTCCGGTAACCCCGGAAGCCGACCTTACCATAAAAAATTTTCATCATATCGCTACAGAAAATGGAATTAAAAAATGGACACTTGAAGCGGCTTCCGCCAGTTTGTATTCTCAAAAAAATATAGTCAAATTAATTGACATTTCAGCGATTTTTTTTATCAATGACAGCCAGGATGTCACCTTAAAAGCGAATAAAGGCATATTAAATTCCGAAACAAATGACATGACCCTCAGTGGCAGCATTGTCGCTGATATGCCCCCGTATACCCTGACAACCGAAAACTTGAATTATGGGCACCAGTTGCGTATAATATATGCAAATGCGCCTGTCATAATTACCGGGGCATCTATGATGCTGAAAGCGGATACCATGACATATGGTATCAACACCGACAAAATCAAATGCGATGGAAATGTGGAAGGATTCTTCATTGGGAATATTAAATAAATACCAAGCACTGAAGATTACCGCTTTATTGATATGGGGGGGGGTAATATCGTTTTTATTGTTTTCGGCAACAGCCTTATCGCAAAATAGTGATGGCATAAATCCCCAACAGGATTTAAAAAAACTCCACATTACAGCAGACAGACTGGTTGCCAGCCAAAATAACCAGCATGTTATTTTCACCGGTCATGTGATTGCACTATATGAAGTTACAACGATTATCTCTGACAAACTACAAGTATTTTATAGTGATCAGATTGACAAGGACAAGATTAACAGTTCAAGTGTTAAAAAAATCATTGCCACCGGAAATGTAAAAATTGAGATGGAAGGTAAAACTGCCCAATGCGAGAAAGCGGTATATCTTACATCATCCAATTCACTGACGTTGACCGGCGAGGAGGCCCGGCTGCAAAGTGAAGACAGCTATATTACCGGAAATAAAATAACCGTTTTGCAAAATACAGGTCAAATTATCGTTAACGGGAGTAATGAGAAAAGAGTCAATGCGGTATTCCAACCAAAAGATAAAAATTCAAAAACAAATCTAAAATGACGATATTATCTTTAAAAAATCTTGTAAAAATATATAATAGCCGACGGGTGGTTGATAATGTAACCCTTGAAATAAACAGCGGTGAAGTTGTTGGTCTACTGGGGCCCAATGGCGCCGGCAAAACAACCACTTTTTATATGACGGTTGGGTTAATTAAGCCGGATAGTGGAAATGTATTCCTTGCTCTGGAGGACATAACTGACTATCCTATGTATAAACGGGCAAGAAAAGGGATTGGTTATCTGCCTCAGGAACCGTCTATATTTAAAAAATTAACGGTTAAAGATAATTTAATGGCAATCCTGGAATCATTACCCCTCTCTAAACAGGAACAGAATGATAAAGCAGATGCCCTTTTAGATGAACTGGGAATAAAACGGCTGTCCACCCAAAAGGCGGCAGTCCTTTCCGGCGGAGAAAGAAGACGGCTTGAAATTACGCGGGCGCTTGCGACGGACCCATCATTTATTCTTCTTGATGAACCGTTTGCAGGGGTCGATCCCCTGGCGGTTATTGACATTCAAAATATCATTAAGCATCTTACAAAAAGAAACATCGGCGTTGTAATATCCGACCATAATGTCAGGGAGACGCTCGGTGTTTGTGATAATGCCTATATTCTAAACAATGGCACCGTTATTGAGTTCGGTTCACCGGAGCAAATTGCATCCAGCCCGACGGCCCGGGAAATTTATTTAGGCTCGGACTTTAAATTATAAAATTCGAAATTTAAATTATAAAATATGGCTATTGAATTACAACAAACTCTTCGGCTTCAACAACAGTTGGTTATGACGCCTCAGCTCCAGATGGCGATTAAACTGTTACAGCTCTCAAAACTTGAGCTGGTAGAAATGATTCAGCAAGAAATTGAGACCAACCCGACACTGGAAGACGCCCATATAATTTCTGCTGAGGAAAATAAAGATAAAACCGATAAAGAGCCTTTAAACACAAAAGAAGTGACCATCGACGAAAAATTTGACAATTATCTGGACTGGCATAATTATCTAGATGAGTTCAATTCTACCGGTAAAATTCATTTTGAAAGTGAAAAAAAAGATGCGACGGACTTTGAGGCGTTCACAACAAATAAAACATCGCTTGCTGATCATCTCCGATGGCAGCTTTTGATGAAGCAGCCTTCCCCTGAAGACGAAGAAATCGGCAGCCATATCATTGGAAACATAAACAAGGATGGTTATTTAGACATTTCCATCGAAGATATCGCCGAGAACAGCAGTCATTCACCCGATAAGGTCCGTCAGGTTTTGTCACTGATCCAATCTTTTGATCCGCCGGGCATTGGTGCGGCCGACCTCAAGGAATGCCTGTTACTGCAGACAAAGCATTTAGTGGTTGAAAATCCGCTCATCAATGACATTATCCGTTTTCATATTAAAGATCTTGAGAACAAACGATATAATGTAATTGTCAAATCACTGAAAACCGATATCAACAGCGTGATCTCTGCTGTTGGATTTATCAAAACCCTTGACCCTAAACCGGGTGACAGATTCAATGACGACCATCTTATTTATATCACGCCGGATGTTTATATCTATAAGGAAGGCGATGAGTACTTAATTGTAATGAATGAAGATGATATGCCGAAACTGCATATTAATTCGTATTATAAAAAAGCCGTTCGTCGGGGTGAAAAGATTGCAGATGAAACTAAAACTTACCTTAAAGAACGGCTTCGTTCGGCTGAATGGCTAATAAAAAGTATTCACCACCGCCGTAAAACCATTTACAATGTCATGGAGAGCATTATTAAATTCCAGCGGGACTTTTTTGATCATGGCATTGCCCATCTTAAGCCCATGGTGCTCCGGGATGTTGCTGATGACATTGAAATGCACGAATCCACCATCAGCCGGGTAACCAACAACAAATATGCGTATACCCCCCAGGGAATTTTTGAATTAAAATTCTTTTTTAACAGCTCCATTAATTGTTCAAATGGCGGCACCATCGCATCAGCGAGTGTCCAGGAAAAAATCAAAAAACTCATTGAAAATGAAAACCACAAAAAACCTTACAGTGATAAAAAAATTACGGAAATTTTAGAAACGTCAGAAATCCACATTGCCAGACGGACAGTCGCAAAATACAGGGAAATGATGGGGATTCTACCTTCAAGTAAACGTAAACAATTTTGAGGAGGACAAAATTTATGCAAATATCTGTAACCTTTAAAAACTTAGACCCCTCCGATCACCTAAAATCTTATGTGCAAAACAAACTAAATAAACTGGACAAGCTGCTCGACAACCCTGCTGAAGCCAATGTTGTTCTTTCTGTTGAAAAAATTCGTCATATCGCTGAAATTAAAATAACCGGCGACCGACTGAGTATTAATTGCCGTGAAAAAACCAGCGATATGTATTCATCCATTGACATGGCGCTGGATAAACTTGAAAAGCAGATCAAAAAAAACAAACAAAAAATCAAGAACCACCGGCAGGGTACGCGTTCCGATCCGATGGAAAATAAGGCTTTGCCTGACGATATACCATTAACCCCGATGGATGAAATCAGCGAACCCCAAATCAGGATACAAAATATCGATTTCAAGCCGATGGACGTGGAAGAAGCAAGCCTGCAGATGAATCTGATTCCGGATAACTTTATTGTATTTTCAAATTCAAGAACCAATAAAGTCAATGTGCTATACCGGAGAAAAGACGGTGATCTCGGATTAATTCAGCCACGCAACTAACCTTGATAGTATCTTTTTTAAACTTTAAATTAGAATAAACACCTTAAAATGCAAATACTCGATTTCCTTGATCCTAAAAATATTATTACTGAATTGAAAGCAACCGACAAAAAAAGTGTTCTCGAAGAGCTGGCACTTCCGGTATCGGAACTTACAAAAATCGAACACAAGGAACTCGTCCGGGTATTAATTGAACGAGAACATCTTGGAAGTACAGGGATCGGAAACGGAATCGGAATTCCTCACGGAAAATTAAAAAACCTTCCGTCATTGATTTTAGGCGTTGGTTTAAGCCGCAAGGGGATAGACTTTGATGCAATGGACAAAAAGCCAACGCATATATTTTTTTTGCTGTTAACCCCGGACAGCTCAACCGATCTTCACCTAAAACTCCTTGCACGAATTTCAAAAATTTTAAAAAATCAATCTTTTAAAGACAAAATTTTAGCCGCATCTGATAAAAACGAGGTTATTCGATTAATACAAGGCATTGATGAAGAATTTTGAATGACAAGTTATAAAATAATCATTATCTCTGGACTTTCAGGATCTGGTAAAAGTACTGCGATCGCGGCACTAGAAGACACGGGTTTTTACTGTGTTGATAACATGCCAGCTGAACTGCTTCCTAAATTTCTCGAACTGCCCATGCATAGCAATACTGAAATTAAGGGTCTTGCATTTGTTATGGATATCCGGGAAAAAGGTTTCCTGACTTCATGGCCGGCTGTCTTTGAAGATCTCATACAGAAAGGTCATCATTTTGAAATCCTGTTTCTTGAGGCTGAAGAGACCGTCTTGTTAAAACGATTCAGTCAAACCAGAAGGCATCACCCTCTGGTTCGTGATAAATCTCTTATTGACGGAATCCGTGAAGAAAAAAAATTACTGGAGCCATTGAAAGAAGCAGCCTCGAGAATTATCGACACATCGACCTGCAATATACATGATTTGAAATCAATTATTTTCAATTTGGCACAAACCACGATTGAAGCCATGGCAATGCGCATTAAAATAATGTCATTTGGCTTTAAACATGGTATTCCCCACGATACCGACCTGATTATTGATGTGCGATTCCTGGCCAATCCATATTTTATCCCGGAATTAAAAAAATATGATGGTCAAAATAAAAAGGTTAAAAATTATGTTTTAACGAATCCGACCACACATACATTTTTATTAAAATTCAAAGATCTTATTGATTTTTTAATCCCGTTGTACGAAAAGGAAGGAAAATCATATTTAACACTTGCGATTGGTTGCACGGGCGGTCAGCACCGTTCGGTTGTTATTGCCGAAACGATTTTCAATCATATCAATAAACCCGGTCGATCGGTGAATATAAATCATCGGGATGTTGACATTAAAATTTAAAGGACTTCATTATAATTCACCGCCGGTAATACGAAGCATAAAACACCGACATATCATTATAAAAAAACAAGCACGAATTTAAAATCAGGATTTTGTATGATTGGCATCGTCATTGTTACACACGGTAAACTCGGAAATGCATTGGTTGAAACGGCTGAAATAATTTTCACTTCAAAGCCTGAATCAATTATATCTGTATCCATTGATTTGACGGAGAATGTCGAAAAATTAAGAAAAAAAATTAATACGGCAATTAAATCCGTTGATACCAACAAGGGGATACTGATTTTAACAGACATGTTCGGCGGCACGCCTTCGAATTTAAGCTACTCCTTTCTTGAAGAAGGACGAATCGAAGTTCTTTCCGGCGTCAACCTGCCGGTTCTTCTCAAGGCAATCAATTTGCGACAAAAAGAAATGGATCTGCACCAAGTGGCCAAAACCATTGAGACTTACGGAAAAAAAAGTATTTCCCTTGCAAGCAGCATCTTAAAAGGTGAAAAAAGAAGTTAACAGATGTCAAATTTGGTCATTGACACAGTATCAAAAAAAGATATAGAACCGATCTTTCTAATTGAAAAAGCATCATTTTACCAACCTTGGAGCCGGAACTCTTTTTTAAACGAACTTTCAAATAAATATTCACATAATTATGTTTTAAAGCTTGAAAATTCTTTTAAAACATACCAGATTATCGCATACCTGTTTTTTCGTTTAATTACCGATGAAATTCATATATTAAAAATCGCCGTTGATCCTGAAAAACGACGCAAAGGGATTGCTTTTAAATTTTTAAATCATTGCCTCGACTTGATATCAGAAGAACTGGACATAAAGTCTGCGATCCTTGAGGCCAGACAATCCAATACAGCCGGTATTGGACTATATAAAAAAATCGGTTTTAATATTGAAGCACAAATACAGAAATATTATTCAGATACCCGTGAGGACGCAATCCTCATGCGAAAAACTTTTTAAAGGAGGTTTAAAATGGTAACTAAAATAGCAATCAATGGACTGGGAAGAATCGGAAGGCTTGTGTTTCGTGCTGCTTTAAAGCGTTCTGATATTGAAATTGTTGCAGTCAATGATTTGATGGATCCTGAATCCATTGCCCACTTACTAACATATGATTCAGTTCATGAAAAACTTGACGTTCAGATTACACCCAAAGAGAATGCCATCGAAATTGATGGAAAATCCATTTCGGTTTTCTCAGAAAGAGATCCGGGAAACCTTCCCTGGAGAAAATTTAATATTGATATTGCAATGGAATGCACCGGTCTTTTCAGTGACAAACAGAGTGCCGGCAAGCATATATCCGCCGGTGCCAAAAAAGTAATTATCTCCGCGCCGGCCAAAGAACCGGATATTACCATTGTTATGGGTGTTAATTCTGATCAGTACAACACCGACAGTCACCATATCATATCCAATGCATCCTGCACAACCAACTGCCTGGCACCGATTGCCAAAGTATTAAACGATGAATTCGGTATTATCGCCGGATTGATGACAACCGTTCATTCATATACCGGCGACCAGCGTTTGCTGGATGCCCCACACAAAGACCTTCGGCGCGCAAGATCAGCGTGTCTGTCGATGATTCCAACGACTACAGGCGCTGCCAAAGCGGTCGGCCTTGTTCTGCCGGAGTTGAATGGGAAATTAAACGGGCTCTCCATCCGTGTACCCACCCCGAATGTATCTATTGTCGACCTGGTGGTCACAATTCAAAAGACCGGTTTAGGTGCCGAGGATATTAATGCCGCCATGAAAAGCGCTTCTGAGAACTCACTTGTCGGTATTCTCGGATACAGTGATCTTCCGCTTGTTTCAAGTGACTTTAATGGATGCCCGTTCTCCTCTATCGTAGATGCACCGACAACTTACGTAATAGGGAACATGGTGAAAGTATTGTCCTGGTACGATAATGAAGCCGGATACTCGACCCGAATGGTCGATCTTGCTGAAATGATCGGCAAGCAACTTTGATGGCTTCGTAAAAAGTCCAAATTCTTTGTTGCGCTGCAGCCTTCGTTTCTTCATGGTACGCTAAGTACGAATCATCACTCAGGATTTGCGCGCCTTGCCAATTTTAAGATTTGGTGGAACTTTTTTCTTTGCCATCAGAAACCGACTTTTTACGAGCTTGTCAACTTTAAGAAGTTCTGCCGCCAACTGGCATAGCTGACCATTTGCCGGCAGTTTTTTATCCTAACTTTTCAATCCGAGGAGTTTTTTTTATGGAATATCGCATCCCATTGATCGCGGGAAACTGGAAAATGTTTAAAACCTGTAATGAAGCGGTGAATGCAGCAACGCATCTGGTAAAACTGGTATCTGATATCGATACCGTCGATATCGTGATTGCGCCCCCGTTTACTTCGCTTACCGTTGTATCAGAAATTATCCGGGAGACCCGGATTGATCTCGGCGCGCAGGACATATTCTGGGAAAAAGAAGGCGCTTTTACCGGTGAAATTTCCGCTCCTATGCTGATTTCCTCTGGATGCCAATATGTTATAATTGGACACTCCGAACGCAGGCAGTATTTTGAAGAAACAGACGAGGCAGTCAATAAAAAGATAAGGGCTGCCAGCGATTCCGGGCTCATTCCCATTCTCTGTGTTGGGGAAACAGAAATACAACGCGATGAAAAAAAAACATTTTCAGTGCTTGACAAACAGATAGAAAAAGGGTTAGAAGATCTAATTTTAGACGAGCACAGGCCTCTCGTTATTGCATATGAACCGGTCTGGGCAATTGGTACTGGTAAAACAGCGACTCCCGATCAGGTTCAGGAAGTCCATGCATTTTTAAGGGACCTGATTGAAAAAAAATTCGGAAATATGATTTCAAAAGCTACCCGAATTCTGTACGGAGGAAGCGTTAAACCGGACAATGTGTCCGAGTTGATGGCGTTGCCGGATATTGACGGTGCCCTTGTTGGCGGCGCCAGTTTACAGCCGGATTCATTCAGTAAAATTATTCATTTTTAATATTAATCAATTAAAAGAGACTTATGACTGCATTAATCATAACGATACACGTAATTGTCTGTATCGCCCTCATTTTGATTGTACTTTTACAAACCGGTAAAGGTGCTGATATGGGAGCTGTTTTTGGTGGTGCGGGCAGTCAGGCCCTTTTCGGGAACACTGGCGCCGCCACATTTCTTGGCAAAATGACGACTGTGGCAGCGGTTGTTTTTATGATCACTTCGTTAACCCTAGCCATTATATCAAAAAGCGGCGAGAAATCGGTTGTATCCGACATTCAGCCGGCAACGCAACAGGCGCAGCCTGCTGTTCCTGACCAGCCGACACCGATTACTGAGAAAACGCAGACAGAACAAAGCACACCGGTGCCTGCTGATCAACTTCCGGCTGAAGTTATGCCATCGGAACCCATGCCGACCCCTGAAGATGCTACAGAAACACCGTCTTCCGAGTAACAAACCTTCTTGCCGAAGTGGTGGAATTGGTAGACACGCTATCTTGAGGGGGTAGTGGGTTACGCCCGTGCCGGTTCAAATCCGGCCTTCGGCACCATAAAAAAAGCCCTGTTATCCGTAATAAATAAGGATACCACAGGGCTTTTCTTTTGGGTATTGCGTGATTATTGACAAAAAAAATTTCCGCTTGCCAATTTTTACGAAGCCGTCAATTTTCAAAACCGATATATAAAAACTAAACGCTGATTTTAAAATTCATCATAGAAGAAAAAACGATATGTTCATCACAATAAAAAAGAGACTTAAAAAAATAAAATTTTATACAGTCAATCTCCCCCTGATTTTAATTACCATCCCCATTGGATTTATATTTGAATACATTATCACTTTTCCGTTTATTGTTCTCTGTACACTTGATAGTCTTAAACAAGAAAAATAAAACCGAATAAATAGCATGTTCTCCTTAAACGTCCATCTATTTATTGCTTGACGCTTCTGCCAGTCTATTCATTTTAGAAATAATGCATTTCTGCAGTTTATTCAAATCAATGGAAGTGAAACGAATGCCAATGCCACTTTTTGACATATGAACTGTTTCACCGGTTGCCTGAATCTTCAATCCGGATGATTTTAATTCCGGTTCAAAATAAATACTAATCTCTGCCCGGGACGGGATCGGAACAATTTCACTGGTTTCGATAAAAAAACCGGTTGCCCCAAGGTTCTGGACGATACCCGTGATTTGAATACGACTCCGTGAACCGCCCCCAAAATCTTCCACAACCTTGATTGTCGCCTTTGTGTCCGGCCATGCCTGACTTCTGGTGTTTTTGCGTTTACTCATTTAAATCCAATCTCCTTAGAATATCCTGAGAACACCAAAGATTCAATTATTCAGCCCTAATAATGCATCCAATTTTCCGTTATTGCTATAAACGACTTTAATCAGCATATCCGCCGACATAATAATTCTCAATAAAAATCTGCGAAACGGTTCTCGTTCCATTGCGTCTTTTATTAGAATTTTAAAAAAATATTATCTTACTGACAATGTTTTTTTTTCGTTTAAAGAGTCAAGCAGTTTGCTGTATATATTTATTGACAAAAAGATCCCTTTCTTATAATTACAAATAACATATATTATTTAATTCCGTCCTACGAAAAAAACGAAAGGTGCAGACAATCTTTAAGATTTATAAATTGCATCTAACCTTGACAAACTCGTAAAAAGTCGGATTTCGATGGCAAAGAAAAAAGCTACAAATTCGAGGCGCGCAAATCCTGAGTGATGATTCGTACTTAGCGTACCATGAAGAAACGAAGGATGCAGCGCAACAAAGAATTTGGACTTTTTACGAAGCCATCAACCTTTATAAAAAAATTGGGGACACCATGCCATACAAGCTGATCAGAACGTTTATTGCCTTGTTTTTTTATGGATGCACCCTAATCACTTTCTTCATAATTTTTCCTTCTGATATAGCCAATGCCCAAATGTCAAAACTGACAAAAATTCAAAACGGCATCTTTCATCTTTCACACAAAAACATGGGGATTACCTCGGAAACCTTTCTAACCGACAAATATATTGATATTGAACAGGCAGAATATTTTACTGAAATCTCAAAACCTCAACTGATTGCCTACCCTGACAACGACTACCCATTTACCTTAGTTGATCATTATGTTTTGAATTCTGACCTGGAGATTGAATATGATTACAACGCATTAGTCTGTAGCGCCTTCCCCAAGACTGCCTATTTGAGCATCCACAACATTTCAATCGAAGACTATACCGGCCAAAGAGCACGACCCGCTTATTATATAAACGAAATTACCGGAAAAGAACCCTATGAAAATCAAACCGTAACCGCCTGGCAATTAGAAGTTCATAATGCTGAAATGTTTGTCGATGAATTCCTTCAAAAAGGTGCAACTACTTGCGATGATTCCTATAATGGCTATGGTGAAAACATTTATGTACGCGTCGACAGTCTTACCGCTGTTTACTGGACAAGAACAACCGACACAGACTTGATGAAAAGATGCAATCCACCCACTAAAAAAACAACATGTCTGCACCCTTCCAACATTCGTCCCGAACCTGCGCCTGTCAATCTTATTGTAATATCATCGGACAATCCCTGCATTGGCCAACCTTACCTCCCGACTCCACCGAGAAGCAATTGTTACTACCCGCTTCCGCCTGAAAGATCAACGCCTGCTGCGAAAAACTGGAGCTACAACCATAGTTTATCGCAATAATTTTCAGCAACGACGACCAATCATGCAATCACATTTATTTTCAATGATTAATTAAAAAG
>JAGGYV010000005.1 GCA_021162325.1 Desulfobacteraceae bacterium
GCCCGGATATTAACTGTGCCTGGCATGAAATATATACCCGTCTGAAAGCCCAGAACCGCCTGGAGGATATTTTGAAAATGCAGCCGGTCATGCAATGGCAAAATCAGGTGAAGCGAACGATCGTCCAGAAGGGATATGAACAGAGATATTATCAGGAATAGATATGAATATGACAATTTTTTCCAATACAGTTTTTTTAGATTTTATTAAGGGTCCGATGGTTTGGCTCTCTTTTATTATATTTGGTCTGGGCCTGATTGTTCAAACCATCCGGTTGCTTAAATTGACCCGAATAAAAGAAGCGCGGCGGTTTGCGCCGGATGCGGCGATTGTCCCGCAAACCGATTTATCCAAATGGGAACGGTTTACGAGATATTTTGCGTTTTTAAGAATTACCGTTCTGGGGGCCAACGCCTGTCTGGTCCTGGTCAGTTTTATTTTTCATGTGTGTCTGGTGATCACCCCTATTTTTGTTCTGGGCCATAATGTTCTTCTGGACACATCGTTTGGCATCAGCCTGGTATCTTTTCCCGAACAAATATCGGATATTCTGACTAAGTTTGTGATCGCCGGCGGCCTGTTATTTTTTATGCGAAGGCTTTTTCTGCGGCGGGTCCGGATGATTTCAACGGTCAATGATTTTATATTACTTTTTGTTGCTGTTGCGCCGTTTTTGACCGGTTTTCTGGCATATCATCATATTTTTAACTATAATATAATGATTGTATTGCATATCCTTTGCGGTGAGCTGATGCTGATGCTGATACCCTTTTCTAAATTTTTTCATATGGTTTTTTTCTTTATCAGCCGGTTTATGATTGTCAGTGAGCATAGTCTGGGGTCTCCTAAACGATCATGGCAGTATTGATGGCTGCGTTAAAAGCCCCATCTACTGCGTTGTAGCAGTTTTTCAGACACTCAAGATACGACTTGTATGATTTCTTGCCTGAAAAACCACTACGCCTTGCATATGGAACTTTTAACTTAGCCATTCTGCATTTTTTTGAAGGATTATTAACGAATCGTCAATTTTGAATCAGAAATAATATTGTGGAGCGGTAAATGGGAACAACAACAGAAATCAATACAGACACAATCCAATCAATTTTAAAACAAAACAGAAAGCAGATTAAACTCGGCCTGGCCATGTGCGCTCATTGCAGTCTGTGCGCGGAAAGCTGTTTTTTATTTGTGTCAAATGACAATGATCCGGAATATATGCCTTCCTATAAGTTCATCAACTCTATCGGTAAATTATATAGAAAAAAGGGAAAGGTCAGTAAACAGGCCCTGGAAGAGATGCGGGATCTTGTTTTTGAAAAATGCGTGCTGTGCACCCGGTGTTATTGCCCCTTTGGAATTGATATCCCCTCCCTGATTACCCTTGGCCGGAACGTGTGTCGGAGCCAGGGATTGTTTCGGGAGTATGACAGGTAATCTGATGATAACAAACCAGGCTCTATGGAGATTATCAGATGAAATGTGACAAGTGCAAAAAGACTATCCTGGAGAATGAAGAAAGGGTATTGTACGGGCAGACGTTGTGTGAGGATTGCTACATGGATCGCCTTTCACCCGCCAAAGCGTGCGACCCATGGGCGGTATTTACCGCCAAATCTTTTTCAAAGGGAGATGGGGCTGATTTGGAGATGACTGGAACCCAGTCACGGATAATCGAAATTTTAAAGGAAACCGGCGGTGCAAAGCCGGAAGAAATATTAGAAGCGCTTCAAATAACGCCAGCGGATCTTGATAGGGAAATTGCAACCCTTCGGCATATGGAGAAGGTAAGGGGTGAATTGCAGGGCGGAAAGAAAAAAATCCTTTTATGGTAATTTTTTGAGCATATGTTATATATAAATGAATAGGAAATCCATAAATTCAGGAAATAAATCACCAGGAAAAAAGATCAAAGGAGATGACATGAAAAAAGGCGAAAAATTAATTATTGTCGGATGCAGTGGCTCCGGCGGTCCGGCGGCGATGATGGCCAGAAAGTTAATGCCGGAAATTGATATTACCGTGATTCGCAAGGAAGAATTTTTTATTGTCAGGTGAGCGCTTCCTCATGTAGTGGCCGGTCTGGTCGCCAGTGAATCGATTGTTGTCCCTGATAAAATGCTTGAAAGTTCAGGTATTAATGTTGTTCAGGCGGAAGTGACCAAGGTGGACGCAGCAAATAAAAGTGTCTTGGTGTCCGGCGGCAAAGAATTCAAATATGACAAGCTGATTCTTGCCACAGGCTCCAGTTCGTTTATTCCGCCGATTGAAGGAAATGATCTGGAAGGGGTCATGACATTGCGCGGACTTGATGATGCGGAAAAAATAAAATCATATATTGCCGATAAAAATCCTAAAAATATTGTATTGATCGGGGCGGGCTTTATCAGCATGGAAATCGCTACATTGATAGCGGAACACATGCCGGCTCAATTTAATATCACCGTTATTGAACTCATGGAGCGGCCGCTTCCCCTGATGCTGGACAAAGATATGTCCGATTCCGTCCAAGCATATCTTGAGGGAAAAGGGCTGACGATACTGACCGGTGAAAAAGTTGAAAAATTGACCGGCCAGGACGGGAAAGTCACCGGTGTGACACTGGCATCCGGCAAAAAACTGGACGCGGGCATGGTATTTATGAACGTGGGTGTCCGGCCGAACATCGGCCTTGCCAAAGATATCGGATTGGAGATGGCTCGATTCGGCATCAAGGTAAATCCGTTCCAGGAAACATCGGATCCGGATATTATGGCGGTAGGGGATTGCGTTGAAAAAATTAATTTTATTACCCAAAAACCGACGCCGGGTCAGCTTCGGGGTCCTGCCGTCATGCAGGGGCGCATTGCGGCAAAACGTCTTGCCGGTATTGATGTGGAATTCCCGGGTGTTGTGGATGCAGGCGGCTGTAAAATGTTCGACATGACAATTACCGCCACGGGTTTGACCGAAGAAAACGCAGCCAAAGAAGGCATTGAAACCATATGCGCTGTGGTTGACTCCCGAAGTAAGCACGGGATGATTCCGGGCATGAAACCGTGGAAGATCAAGCTGGTGTTTGACAAAAAAACAGAAAAACTCATTGGGGGACAGATTGTCAGCCATGCAATCGCACCGGCAAGAGAAATTGATGCGGTTACCGCTTTTATTCTGGGCGGGAAAACCATCCCGGAACTGACCACCTTTACATCTGCCTGTAATCCGGATATTTCTTCAGAGCCGAGCGCGGAGCCGATTACTGTTGCAGCGGAGCAGGCCTTGATGAAGTCAAGAAAAGGGTGATTCGTTTTTTGTCTCTGAGTTTTGTTTTTTTTTTGCAAACTATTTTAGAAACTCAAAAAGTGTGAAGTGCCTAAAGTGATCTAAAGTGCCTAAAGTTGTGGACTGCGCGAAATGCGCGATCATTTTTAACATAAAAACTGAAAATGCCGAAGGCCTTAACCATAACTTTAGCTCACTTCAAACGTTAGTTCACTTTTAACTTTTCCGGTTTATCCGGGTTAAGTAATGGTAAAATGAAAAATAGACCCGCAACCAAAAATAATGATGCGAAATCCGTATCAGATAATAATTTGTCTCCGCCGCAATCGGAAAAGTCCGGCATTTTGAAAAGATTTCTGGACTGGATCGCCAAAGGCGCGGAGAAAACAAAAACGTGCCCCACCTGACAGATAAAGCATTAATACCCCGCCTGTCAGGCAGGGACGGTTTTTTATATTAAAAAGGCGCCCGCGAAAATATGGTGCCGGCATTTTGCTGATTTTATATATGTTAAATGATCGTAGATTCAGGCTTGTGACATTTCAGGAGCCGGAAGTCAGAATGATGATACCCATTATTCCGGTTTCCGGCTTCAGCTTTTTTAACTTCCCAATAACTTTGTGTTTTTCAATCAGGGAGAATTGCCAATGAAATTTTTGATTATCGGAGGGGATGCCGCCGGAATGAGTGCCGCCAGCAGGGCCAAGAGAAGCATGCCGGAGATGGCGGTCACGGTTTTGGAAATGACTCATGACGTTTCCTACAGTGCCTGTGGCATGCCGTATAATATTGCGGTTCCGGGAAAAGCCATCGAGGATCTGGTGGTTCGGCAGGCCGATGTTTTTCGCCAAAAACAGGGGATTGATTTGTTGACCGGCCATCGGGTGGATGCCATTTACCCCAGAGAAAAGAAGGTTTCCGGGACAACACATGAAGGTGAAAAATTTGAATTTTCCTATGATAAGCTGCTGATTGCTACCGGCGGTTCACCCATTGTTCCGGACCTTCCCGGATTTGATCTCCCCGGGGTTCTGGGCTTAAAAAGCCTGGATCACGGCCGAAAAATAAAAGCGTATATTGATTCATACAATGTTAAAAAAGCAGTGATTATCGGCATGGGATATATTGGTCTTGAAATGTGTGAAGCCCTGCGCAGCCGTTCAATAGAAGTTGCCATGGTAAAACCAAATCCAAATTTTATTCCCTGGATGGCGGATGAATTGTCCGATGAGGTTCAAAAAGAAGTGGAATCAAAAGGGGTCAATCTTTACATGGGGCATTCGGTCCAGAGAATTGAATCAGCCAACAATGGCTTGTCCGTTGTCTGCGATGACCTTACCCTGGATGCGGATATGGTGATTGTTGCCATCGGCATCACTCCCAACAGTGAATGCGCCGTCGTTGCCGGTCTTGAAACCGGCATCAAAAAGAGTATTAGCGTTGACCGTGGGCTGAAAACTTCAGACGAAAATATTTATGCCGCCGGGGACTGCGCAGACGCCTATCATGTGGTGACCGGAGAAAAAACCTGGATTCCCCTTGCCTTGCGCGCCAATCGGGCCGGGTGGGCGGTGGCGGATAATATCTGCGAAAAACCAGTAGCACTTGACGGGGTGGCCGGTACATCCGTATTCAAGGTATTTGATTTTCAAATTGCGCGCACCGGCCTTACATCAAAAGAAGCGGTAACGTATGGTTTTGATCCGGCAGAAGTCGTGATCAAGACGCGATCCCGCGCCCATGCGCATCCCGGTTCAACCCCAATTCAGGTCCACTTGATCGGTGACAGAAAATCAGGCCGTTTGCTGGGCGCCCAGATGGTGGGAAAAGAAGGTGTTGCCCACCGGATTAACGCAGTGGCAGTGGCCCTGCACGCACAGATGACGGTTGAACAGTTTGCTCAGACCGACCTTGCCTATGCCCCGCCGTTCAGCCCGGTATGGGATCCGTTGCTCACAGCGGCCAATCAACTTTTGAAGCGGATGTAAAAGATAAAATGTAGGCCGGATTAGCGCGTAGAGCGTAATCCGGCATTTATGGAAGGCTATGAACATCGAATTTTGAATAAGGTATTGTGCCCATTTTTATAAATTATAAATTTGTGGAAGCGGAAGTCCTTTTTAAAATATAAACATCAAATAATATATAAAATGAATTACTTATCCGGTTTGATCAGTCCTCCCCAAAAAAACCTGGCGGGCTGTAAAATTTATAGAATTAAAACATTTTCGGGCCTTGATCATCTTTTCGGCCAAAGCAGATTTGTCATTCCCGAATGTTTCTATCGGGAATCCAGTTATGTGCTATTCCGAACATAGATTCCGGCTAAGCTTGTCCTCGAATGTTTTTATCGGGGAAGCATGCCGGAATGA
>JAGGYV010000349.1 GCA_021162325.1 Desulfobacteraceae bacterium
GAAGTTCAGAATTATTTTGCGGCAGATGAGGCAGATGTCTATAAAAAAGGCAATCAACTGGTGATCCGATTAAAGGGCATCCAGTTCCCTGTGGGGCAGGCGATTATCATGCCGCATAATTATCATCTGCTCAGCAAAATCCAGCGCGCCATTCGAACTTTTGGCGAACCGTCGATAGTTATTGAAGGCCATACCGATAGCACGGGAAGCCTTGAACTCAATAAACACCTGTCCCAGAAAAGGGCTGAATCCGTACGGGAGTATCTGATTGCCAACCAGACGCTTCCCGCAAAGAAAGTCATTGCCGTGGGTTACGGATTTGACCGGCCATTGGCATCAAATTTAACACCTGAGGGTCGGGCGATCAACAGACGAATTGACATGATTATTGTCCCTGCGCCGTTACCGGAGGAATGATGCGAACGCTGACATGATAATCTTTTGATTTACCGCTTACCCCCTGAAAGCGCGGAATCTTGAAAAGATCTCGCGCTTTTACTTTTGACTCTGAACCATATTAATATAGGAGATAGCCGGATGACCGGCCGAATAACAAAATGACCGATGACATAAATACATATGACGTAAAATGCCGAACATGCCGCGCCAGTTTTAAGGTACAGCTTTTTGACTCCCATGAAAAGAACCTGTTTGTCGCAGATAAAAAAGACTGGCATTGTGAGAAATGTAAAAAAGAATATTTTAAAAAACAGACGTCTGAACTTTCCAAAGTCCACAAAGAAATTGGTTTTCAGGAGTTGGAAGGCACGGAAAAAATGATTTCATGGGCGGAAAAGATCCGGTCAGAGTTGATTAACAAGGTGAACTACCTGAAAGAAAGCCTGACGTTTAAAGATGATAATGCGAAAGCAATGTCAAACAAGGCGTTTGAAAAATTTTTCACACAATGGCATACCAAAACCGAAGCAAAATGGTGGATCGATAACCGTAGAATGACCGTCCGGGATATTTCAAACCAGATTGCCAAGATATTGGAAACAATTAAAGCGTAAATAATGCCGTCATCCAAATCCTTATATCAGAAAGTCGGAATCGCCTCTTTAATCATGATGGCATCGGTTTTTTTAAGCCGGGTGATCGGACTTTTTCGGGAAATGGTCATCGCTTATGCGGGTGGTGCCCAGGCGTCTGTAGACGCCTACCAGATTGCCTTTGTCCTGCCTGAAGTTTTAAATCACATTGTTGCCAGCGGTTTTCTCTCTGTTGTCTTTATTCCCATTTTCGCGCGCTACCTGGCTGAAGATCGGGAAGCAGAAGGATGGAAAGTTTTTTCCATCATCCTTACCGGGTTTGGAAGCTTATTGCTGCTTCTAATCATCATCGGCGAATGGTTTGCTCCGGAACTTGTCCGTATTGTCGCTCCGGGAATAAAAGATCCGGCGGTTACAGCGGACGCCATTCACATGACCCGGATCATTCTCCCGGCACAATTTTTCTTTTTTACCGGCGGCATGCTGAGCGCGGTCCAGTTTGCCAAAGAAAAATTTGCCATCCCGGCACTTGCCCCATTGATCTATAACCTGGGAATCATTACCGGCGGCGTACTTCTTTATAAAGAACTGGGAATGGCTGGATTTTCCTGGGGAGTTCTGGCCGGGTCGTTTATCGGAAATTTTGCAATACAGGTCTGGGGCGCCAGGCGCGTGAACATGAAATTTTCTCTTCTTTTTGATTTAAATCACCCGGATCTGAAAACATACATCCTGCTGACCCTTCCCCTGATGCTGGGTCTGACCATGACATTTTCAACGGAATTTTTTCTCAAATTTTTCGGATCATTTCTGCCTGAAGGCAGCATTGCAGCCTTAAATTACAGCCTGCGGGTCATGCTCATTCTGGTAGGTTTTTTCGGCCAGGCCGTGGGGGTGGCTTCTTTTCCGTTTATGGCCCGCCTGGCCGCTGAAAATAAGCTGGCAGAAATGAACCGGCTGCTGAATGACACACTTCGGTATCTGGCTTTGGTCATTCCGTTTTCCGCTCTGTTTATGGTGCTTCGTCATGAAGTAATTTTGATTCTGTTCCAACGCGGACGGTTTGACGCCAACGCAACTGCCCTGACATCTGATGTGCTGATTTTTATTATGGCGGGCGCTTTTGCGTTTGCCGCGCAGACCGTTGTGGTCAGAGGTTTTTTTGCCATTCAGAACACATTGTTTCCGGCTATTTACGGTACCATTGCCGTGATATTGAGTTTGCCCCTCTATTATTTTGGCATGCAGAAAATGGGGGCACAGGGAGTTGCTCTGGCTGTCTCTCTGGCTTCCGTCATCCAGGTGTTGATGCTCTACAGCATATGGAATAAAAAGAGCCGGAACACTGGATATCCCGCAGTCCGGAATTTTTATGTCAGAATCATTTTCTTAAGTGCTGTCATGGGATTTTGCCTGGAATGGATCCGGAGAACCGCCCTTTCCAATATCAACGTAATGACACTGCCCGGCAGTTTTCTTGTCTGCGTGATCATTGGAACTCTTTTTTTTGCAATGTTTATTGCCGCCGGACATATCCTGGGAATCTCCGAAATTTCAGACCTCTTAAACCGGATCAGAAATAAACTTTTTAAACGAAAAGCGCCCGCAGACGGCCAAAAATAGAGACAATCACACATCTTATGAAGAAACATTTGAAAAATGGCCTCTGGACGGTATATATTTTAAGAAATGAAAACAATGCATTATACACAGGAATCACGACGGATCTTAACAGACGATTAAATGAGCACAAAAACAAACTCGGTAAAGGCGCCAAATACACCAGGTCCTGTAAAGAGCTGGAGCTGGTGTATTATTGTAAAATCGGTGAACGAAGCCCGGCCCTTAAAGTAGAAGCAAAAATCAAACGTCTTAAAAAAGATAAAAAAGAGATAATCGTTAAGTCAGCGTTGAAGAAACCCGACCTTTATAAGTTTTTAACGTTGTCGGCCAACAAAGGAAACGAGTCAATGGATATTAAGCAATACACTTCTGAACTTGTTGAAAAGATAAGAAACACATCTCCGCTGACCCACAATATTACCAACTTTGTGGTGATGAATTCTTCTGCAAATATCCTTTTGGCCATCGGTGCATCCCCGGTCATGGCCCATTGCCTGGGCGAAGTTGAAGAAATGACATCACTGGCTGATGCGCTTGTTTTAAACATCGGTACATTGCAGGATGACTGGATTGAATCCATGATTCTTGCCGCAAAAACCGCTAATACAAAGGGCATACCGGTCATCCTGGATCCGGTCGGCTCCGGCGCAACATCGCTGCGTACACAGGCTGTTAAAAAAATCATGAATGCAGCAAACATTTCGGTGCTCAGAGGAAATGCATCCGAAATATTCTCACTGGCATCAGCAGATGTCCGGACCCGGGGGGTTGACTCTTCGCTTTCCGTCACCGCTGAAATTATCGATGCGGCCCAAAAACTCGCGTCTGAAATGAACTGCATCATCGCAATCTCCGGCGAAAAAGACATTATTACCGACGGCCGGAAAATTTTTCAGATTTCCAACGGCCAGCCCTTAATGACGAAAGTGACCGGCATCGGCTGCGGCCTGAGCGCAGTTACCGGTGCTTTTTGCGCGATTTCAAATGGTGAACTGCTTGCCGCCACTGCGGCGGCATTTGGATTTTACGGACTTTGCGGGGATCTGGCAATTCAGGTCAGTGATAAAC
>JAGGYV010000018.1 GCA_021162325.1 Desulfobacteraceae bacterium
CCATGATCTCCGCCTTCCGGTCCCAGATCAATAACGTAATCTGAAAATTTGATCACATCCAGGTTATGTTCAATCACAATAACCGTATTGCCGGAATCCACAAACCGTTTCAATACGGTGAGCAGGCTTTTAATGTCATCCATATGAAGGCCGGTGGTCGGCTCATCCAGTAAATAAAGCGTTCGGCCGGTATTTCGTTTGGCAAGTTCCTTGGCCAGTTTCACCCGTTGCGCCTCACCACCGGACAAGGTGGTTGCCGGCTGGCCCACATGAATATAACCCAACCCGACATCAACCAATGTCTGAAGTTTTGTACGGATACTGGAGATATTTTCAAAAAATTTCAACGCCTGATTCACCGTCATATTCAGTACTTCGTCAATATTTTTCCCTTTATACCGAATCTCAAGAGTCTCCCGGTTGTAGCGTTTTCCATGGCAGACATCACAGGTAACAAATACATCCGGCAAAAAATGCATTTCAATTTTAATAATTCCGTCACCGGAACAGGCTTCGCACCGACCGCCCTTAACATTAAAACTAAAACGGCCGGGCTTATATCCCCGCTGGCGCGCATCAGCGGTTTTTGCAAAAAGCTCACGGATAAAGGTAAAAACGCCGGTATACGTGGCCGGATTTGATCGCGGCGTGCGGCCGATGGGTGACTGGTTGATATTAATCACCTTATCGATAAACGTCACGCCGGTTATTTCCCTGTTTTTCCCGGCTGGCTTGCCGGTCCGATAAAAATGCTGGGCAAGTAAACGATACAGTGTTTCAAACACCAGGGTTGATTTTCCGGAACCGGAGACACCGGTCACGCTGATAAAACATCCCAAAGGAAATTCCACATCTATATTTTTGAGATTATTTTCAGACGCGCCTTTGATCACCAAACGTTCTTTGCCCGGCAATTTACGCTGATCGGGAATTTTAATTTTTTTGCGGCCGGAAAGATATTGTCCGGTCAGAGAATTCTCATCGTTAATTAAATCTGTCGGTGATCCGGCAAACACCACTTCACCGCCCTTAATTCCAGCAGCAGGTCCCATGTCCACGACAAAATCTGCTGACAGGATGGTCTCTTCATCATGTTCCACCACCAGCACCGTATTACCCAGATCACGCATTTTCAATAGTGTTTCAAGCAAGCGCCGATTATCCCGCTGGTGCAGACCAATACTGGGCTCATCTAAAACATACAATACACCGGTCAGCTTGGATCCGATCTGGGTGGCCAGCCGGATTCGCTGGCTTTCTCCGCCAGACAGGGTGGTTGCCGACCGGTCGATGGTCAAATAGGATAACCCCACATTTGTTAAAAAACTTAAGCGATCGATGATCTCTTTTAAAATGCGCTTCGCAATCAAAGACGCTTTTTCATCCAACTTGATATTTTCAAAAAAATAAACCGCTTGCTCGATGGAAAGAATGCCAATATCTGCAATGGTTTTTCCGCAGACTATAACGGACCGGCTAATTTGATTCAAACGGGTGCCATTGCACTCCTTGCAGGGCCTGAAATTCATATATTGTTTAATTTCCTCCCGCGTCTGATGGGAGTCCGTATCAATATAACGACGTTCAAGATTTGGGATCACCCCTTCAAACGGACGGGTAAAATCTATCCGGCGATTTGCGCGATGCATAAAAAACGGAATTTCATCATCACCCGATCCATAGAATACGACATTTTTAAATTCTTCAGACAAATCCTTAAAGGGGGTATAAATATCTGTATCGTAGTGGGTGGTCAATGCTTCTAAAAACTCCGCAAACTGGACGGAGTTGCGATTTTCCCAAGGCCTGACAGCGCCTTCACGAATCGACAGGTCCGGAGACGGCACCACCAGTGCCGGGTCGATCTCTGTTGTTGATCCCAGTCCGTCACATTTAGGACATGCCCCTTGCGGAGAGTTAAACGAAAAACTGGCCGGGGTTAATTCCGGATAACTGATGCCGCAGTGAAGGCATGCCGCTTTTTCGGAAAAAAGAATCGTGTCTGTTGTCGATCCGAATTGATCCACCAAATCCACGTTCACCACTGCGCCGGAAAGAGAAATTGCCAGCTCCAGAGAATCCGCCAGCCGGTTTCTCATTTTTTCCTTTACCACCAGCCGATCCACAACCACATCAATGGTATGTTTCTTATTTTTATTCAGTTTTCCGACACCATCAATTTCCAGGATTTTCCCATCAACTTTCACCCGGGCGAATCCATCCCGTTTCAACCGGGCAAACAGCCGTTCATGGGTCCCTTTTTGGGCGGATACAATGGGGGATAGAATAATAATCCGGGATCCTTCAGAAAGAGACATCACGCTGTCAATTATCTGATCGACTGCCTGAAATGTAATGGGACGACCGCATTCATAGCAGTGGGGGATACCAATCCTTGCAAAAAGCAGCCGAAGATAATCGTAGATTTCAGTAACGGTTCCGACCGTCGACCGGGGATTGTGGCTGGCATTTTTCTGCTCAATGGCAATGGCCGGCGACAGACCTTCAATAAGATCCACATCCGGCTTTTCCATGCGCTCTAAAAATTGACGGGCATATGTCGACAAGGATTCCACATACCGGCGCTGGCCTTCCGCATACAAGGTATCAAACGCAAGGCTCGATTTTCCGGACCCGGAAAGACCGGTTATCACAATAAACTTGTTTCTGGGCAAATCAACATCAACATTTTTCAAATTATGCTGCCGTGCGCCCCTGATGATTATATATTCTGATTCCATTGAACGCTATATAAATTGAATCTTAAAGATGAACGGTCCTTTGAATTCTTTCAGTCAGGCCGATTAAGCAGGGTTGTGTGTTTTATCTAACCAACAAGAAGACTGATTTGCCGCCAGCCTGATTGCCTGTATGAGACTCCCGGAATCCGCAACGCCTGTTCCGGCGATATCATAGGCGGTTCCGTGATCAACCGATGTCCGGATAATGGGAAGCCCCAAAGTGGTGTTGACGCCGTCGGAAAAATGAACCATTTTAAACGGAATCAACCCCTGATCATGATACATGCATACCACTGCATCAAATTGTCCGTTCATGGCATTAATAAAGACGGTGTCCGGGGGATAAGGTCCAGACACATCAATACCGTTTTTTTTCGAAAAACCGACCGCCGGTTCAATAATCCGCGCCTCTTCATCACCAAACATACCGGATTCCCCGGCGTGCGGATTTAAACCCGCCACCCCGATTCTCGGCATTTCAAAGCCAAACCGTTCTTTTAACGAATAATCCGTTATTTCAATGGTGGACATAATATTTTCAATGGTCAGCGACTGCGGAACCTGCTTGAGAGATATGTGAATTGTCACAAGCACCACCCGCAGCCGGTCCCCGGCCATCATCATGGCATATTCTGTTGTACCGGTGCGATGGGCCAGCAACTCCGTGTGCCCGTGGAACCGGCTTCCGGCCAGTTTTAAAGCGCTTTTATTAATGGGGCATGTCACGATAGCGCCGACATCACCATTTATCGCCATATCAATGGCAGCAATGATGTAATGCTCCATTGCTTTTCCCGTACCTTCCGTCGGGTGTCCCCATACCAGCGTTGCCGGATCAATATGTGAACAGTTAAGGACATCAATACATCCGGGCTTGTAAGATGCAGCGCCCGGTGAATTAACCGTAGCAATCAGACTGGGCGTTTTCGTGACAAGCTTTGCTTTTTCAAGAACCTGAACATCTCCGATCACCAGCGGTCTTGCCACATCATAGACCTGGCGATGAGTCAAAGCCAGACATATGAGTTCCGGCCCGATACCGACCGGATCACCCATGGTTATACCGACAATCGGTCGATTGTCATTCACGGATATCCCCTTTCTACTTAGGGAACTTCCAAATATTAATATACCAGACTTGCTTGCCTTTTTGGTCGTCTTCTTCGTTACGTCAACAGTTACATAACCTGTTATGCGCCTGTTAACGTGCCTTGAATACAACCAAAATTTCTGCGCAATTCCGGTATATTAATATTTTCCACTTCCCTTATAACGAATCCTTTGGTACGATTATTTTACTGATTTTTTGCGACAATTCCTGAAGACCAAACGGCTTTTGAATAAATCCCTGACATCCCCTTTGCATAATCGATGAAGCCTGACCATTGATACTGTAACCGCTCGACAGCAGAACCTTCACATCCGGATTGATTTCTTTCAGCTGATCAAAGGTCTCCCCCCCGCCTATTCCCGGCATAATCAGATCCAAAATCACCAGATCAATCTGACTATTTTTAACACGATACGTATCAATCGCCGCCTGACCACCTTTAGCAACAAGCACTTGATATCCCAGGGCCTGAATCATTTCTTCGGCAACACTCAGGATCATCTCTTCATCGTCCACCAGCAGTATCGTTCCGACCCCTTCAAGGAGTTCAGTATACATGATTTCTTCTTGTTCTACGCCCTTGATTGATGCCGGCAGACAAATATTAAATGTGGTACCCTTACCTTTCTCACTGTAAACAGTTATAAACCCGTCATGGTTTTTAATGATCCCATAAGCGGAGGCAAGCCCCAGACCGGTGCCGCGTCCTCTTTGTTTGGTTGAAAAAAAGGGCTCAAAAATCCGTTGACGGGTTGCTTTATCCATGCCCGAACCGGTATCCGTGATGGATATTTTAATATATTTCCCCGGTTCGGCATTATGGGGGGCGGTCATTTCCTTATCCAGCATTTCATTACAGGTTCTAATATATAAATCCCCTCCCTTCGGCATTGCGTGGGAAGCGTTCACATACATATTCAACAGAACCTGATCAATCTGCCGCTGGTCAACTTCAGCGGATAAAAGGGTTTCATCAAATTCCTCATGAATCATGATTTCTTTACGGGTCCGACCGAACATTCTGTTTTGTGTTTTGATGAGCTCATTAATATCCGTCGGCTTGACCTCGTATTTACCACTCCTGGAAATCCCCAGCATTTGCCGGGTCAGGTCGGCAGCCCGAAGGATATACTCTTCAATTTCCTTTAAGTGTTTGTTTTCGGGATCATTATCATCCTTATTCATCATCAGCAGGGAAAGGCGTCCCTGGATACCCATCAGTAAATTATTAAAATCATGGGCAACGCCGCCAGCCAGGGTGCCTAACGACTCCATCTTCTGTGCCTGCTCCATGTGCCACTGATACCGCTTGGCATCGGAGATGTCACGAAGAATCAATAAAATACCTGCGGTATCGCCTGCGTGGTCCAGGTATCTGGAAGCACTGATACTGACATCTAACAGCCGCCCGTCTTTTGTGTATCGCTGAGTTTCAAAACCATGAATCGGATGATCCAGTTCCAAAACTTTTAACATTAACTTGTCAAAAGGCTGTTTCAAAAGCTTAGGGATATGCAAAAGTCTATTAACCGACATTTCAGACAGGGACCAGCCGAAAATTTGAGTAAAGGCAGGATTTACGAATTGCACTTTAAAACCGGTATCTAAGAATAAAATTGCATCCGCAGATGAATTTAAAAGGGATTGATACAGTTCCTCTGCCTTATGGGCTTCTTTGTAGAGTTGACGGTATCGAACACGACTTTTTCTTAGTGCTTCTTCAGCCTTTTTCCGTTCGGAGATATCTCTAAATTCTGTTACACGGACTTTTTTACCATGAAAAAAAATATTTTTGCCGTTAATCTCAACCGGACTTTGGGTGCCGTCCTTTCTTAAAATCACTGCATCATAAGTTTTCTCATCATCGGACTGCATTTTTTTCATAACGGTTTTTTTTGATTCGGGCGCACATAATTGTATTCCATCCATGCCAATCAGCTCATCATAATCATAGCCCGTCATCCTGGACATTCCCGTATTACAATCAAGAATACGCCCCTGATCATGGATGAAAATGCCACTGAAAGATGCTTCACTTAATTTTTTAACCCGATCTTCACTCTGTCTTAACTTTTCCGCAGCCTGAATCTTTTCCGTAACATCCCTTCCGACCCCCCTGAAGCCGAGAGGCGTGCCCTCTTCATCCTTAATTAAGTAGGCGGATATTTCAAGATGCCGGGCCGGGCCGTCTTTGGCGAATATTTGATAATCAGTGATTACCGCAGGCTTTCCGGTGGTAAATATTTCGTTATAAATTCGGTACATCCGTTTTGCAGTTTCAGGAGAAACATATTCCCGATTATTTTTACCAACCAGTTCTTCCGGCGTATAGCCTGATAATTTGCATAACGCAGGATTGAAGTTAATAAGATCACCTTTTAAATCAACTTCAAAAAAAATCTCCTGCATGCTGTTAAAAATAGTCTGAAACCGGTTTTTATCTAAACTCAACCCCGCTTCATTTTCCTTCAGCATTCTAATTTCATTTTGCAGCGCTTCGATATGCTGTTTCAACTTAATATCACTGGAAATTCCAGTCATTTGAAAGCTCCATCCGGATTTTAAAAAATCAAAGATAAAGAACTAATTTGAATATAATTTAAGCTAAATTCAATCAGTTGTCAAGGGAGGGATGTTTCAAAAATTTTATTTCAAAACAATTAACGCATCAACCACAACGGGTTCCGCATCGCTGATAATAATCGGATTAATATCAATTTCCTTTATTTGATCATGAAGCAGGGGCAGTTTGCTTAGAATCGATAAAACACCTGCCAGGGATTTTACGTTCACCGCCAGCATCCCCCGATATGCGAAAAGAAGCTTACTGCTCCTGATATCATTGAGCATTTCTTCTGATTCACTATCACTTAACGGGGCTACCCGGTACGACACGTCATTTAACGCTTCGGTAAAGATACCCCCCACACCGAATGCCACGCAATGCCCAAACTGTTCATCAAAGGTAATCCCGGCAAGAAACTCCCGCTGCCCCTTAATCATTTTCCCGACTAAAACAGGTACCGGCCGGCCGGTGGATTTCTGTATGGCATGATAAGCGTTTACAAGACTTTTTGAATCAGAAATATTTAAATGAACAAGCCCTGAATCAGTCTTATGCATAATGGAGGGATCACATGCTTTGGCAACAACCGGAAAGCCGATTTTTTTTCCTGCTGCAATGGTTTCATCAGCATTATGACACAAAATTTCATTTGGAATGGGTATTCCATAAGAAGCAAGAAGTTGTTTGGCGCTATATTCATCCAAAGCACTTTGATTATTTTCAATTGCCTGTTTCAGTATCTGCATGGCTGTATCGTTTGTCTTCAATTCCAGGGGCGGCTGATACGATTTTCTGTCACAAATTGTCTTGTACTTCACCAGGGCGGAAATGGCATGGGCGGCTTTTTCCGGAGAGTCAAACACCGGAATATCATTATCTTCATACTCTTGGGTATATTGATCCGCCCGGTCAAAAAACGAAGAGACCGTCATGGGGATATTATTTTTAAACGGTACCTGCACCGAGTCTGTCAGGTCCTTTGTCGATCCTTTGATCATATCTTCCAGCGTCACTCCCGGCATGAGTTCGGAAAGATGAGGAAATACCGCCGCCAGAAAACCAGTGGACATGGCACCATGCAAAACAATGCCGTCAACCTCCCCGCTTTTCATCACTAGATCCGGAATGGTATGCGTCATCACCTTCATATCCAAAGCAAACGTAAGATCTACCGGATTGCCGCAGGGTGCATGGGACGGAATCAACGGCTTGATTGTCTTCTGGAGTTCTTCTGAAAAAGGCGGCATTTCGCATCCGTTGGCGTCACATGTATCGGCAATGGCAGATCCCGGGCCACCGGAATTGGTAATAATAGCGATACGGTTGCCTTTAATTTTCGGCTGGGTGGCAAATGCCCATCCGATGCCGTAAAGATCTTCCACAGAATAGACACGAATAATACCGGCCTGCTTAAAAAGCCCATCATAGAGATAGTCCTTTCCGGCCATAGCACCGGTATGACTGAGACCGGCCCGCCCACCGGCGTCAGACCCCCCGATATACTGGGCAATAATTGGTTTATGGGGCGTAATTTTTCGGGCGACATCTAAAAACCGTTTCACATCACGAATACTTTCAATGTACATGGAAATCGCGGATGTCTGGTTATCTTCACCAAAATACGCAAGCACATCAATGATGTTAATATCCGCTTCATTACCGACACTGACCGCCTTGCTTAACCGGATACCGCGCTTTTTAAGATAATCAACCGTCTGAGCCACATACGTTCCGCTTTGGGAGATAAGGCCCAATTTTCCGGGCTTTCCGACGATCGGAGAAACCGACGTGTTTAGCGAAATTGCACGGTTCACAATTCCCATGCAGTTCGGGCCGACAAACCGAATCCCATATTTTTTTGCCAGCGCTTTTAGCTGTTCCTCCAGAATTGCCCCTTTCGCACCGGCTTCATTAAATCCGGCAGTAATAACAATGGCATATTTGGTTCCGATTTTTCCGAAAGCTTCAAACACCGGCAGCAGATGCTGAGAAGGAATGACCAGCATTGCCAGATCCGGCGCTTCCGGAAGATCCAGGGGTGACTTAAATGCCGGATGTCCGAGCACCGTCTTTTCGATGGGATGCACCGGGTAAAATTTCCCTTTATACCCGTCCTTTAAAATACTTAAGGCATGCATGGTTCCCATTTTCATGGGATTATTACTGGCGCCGACAATGGCGATGGATTTCGGATTCATTAAAGAATGAAAAAAAGATTCAGTCATCGTACCTCTCCTGCTGTAAGTGAACAAAAAACACGAAAAAAATAGGTTAACAGGGAAAATAATGTGTTGCAATAAAAAATAGAACGATCGTTCTTTTTAAAACGCCCCCTTTCATTATCTACCCGGATAAACCGGAAAAGTTAAAAGTGAGCTAAAGTTTGAAGTGAACTAAAGTTATGGTTAATGCCTTCGGCATTTTCAATTTTTATTTTAAAAATGATCGCGCTTTTTGCGCAGTCCATAACTTTAGGCACTTTAGATCACTTTAGGCACTTCATACTTTTTAAGTTTTTAAAAAAGTTTGCCCAGAAAACACAAAAATCAGAGATAAGAGACTAAATTATAAAACACAATTTTTCCGATGATCAAAGGGTGGCTTTTCACGACGAATTTTGATATTATTTTTTTAAACCAAAAATACTATAAAATGCCGGGAGAACACACGGTAACTTTATTCTTTCAACAAACCCATTAAACAGATAAACCAAAAAGTGGTACCTGGGAAACAACATACTTATGACAACTTTGGTTAACCGCGCAAAATCACAAAGAAAATATAATTTTACACAAAAAAAATTTTCTCAGCGGCTCTGCGGGAGAAAATAAGAGGATAACAGCAGGCTGTATCCAATATTACAATGATCATATCTCCCATTGGGAAAGAAAATTGTATAAATCGCGCAGAGGCGCAAAGACGCAGAGAAAAAAAACAGTAATAGAACAAATTTACCATGAGGGAGAACATGATGACCGAAACAGTATCCATCGTAAAGTATACGTCCAGTCCGGAGTCTCTAAAAAAAAGCATCGAGTTATGTGACGGTTTTAAAAGCCTCCGCCCATCCGACCATGTAATGATCAAACCCAACCTGGTGGCATGGGATGATCAGTTCCCCATAACACCATTCGGCGTTTACACCACAACCCGGCTGGTGGAAGACTTAATCATCTGTTTAAAAGATTTCGGATGCAGCAATATCACCATCGGCGAAGGATCGGTGCAGATAAAAAAAAACATGGGAACCTTTGCCGCATTTGAAGGACTGGGATACAAAACCCTTGAAAAAAAATACGGAATCACCCTGGTTGATTTTAATAAAAGCAAGGCCGAAGAATTCCCCTACCACGGTGACAACAAACTGTTTATTGCCAAAGAAGCAATTGAAAACGATTTTTTTATCAACTTTCCGGTATTAAAAACCCATGGCCAGACCAAAGTTTCTTTGGGGCTGAAAAACCTGAAAGGATGCCTCAAATTAAAATCCAGGCGCCATTGCCACAAACCCGAATCCGGGCTTGAATTTGCCTTTTCCCATATTGCGGATTTTATAAAGCCTTCACTGACAATTATTGACGGAATTTATGCACTGGAAAAAGGGGCACTCCATTTTGGGAATGCCTATCGAAAAGACGTGATCATCGCGTCACAAGACATACTGGCTGCTGATCTGGTCGGCGCTCAGAGCATTGGTTACGCCGGCAAAGACATTAATCATTTTAAATATTTTGCAAAACGTCACGACAGATCTTTGACAATTAACGATGACGATATCAAAGGTGAGAAAATAAATGACCACATTCAGCCCTTAAAATGGGACTGGACCTGGACAAAAGACAATACCGGCCCGGGTATATTTGAAAAACTGGGTGTCACGGGTGTGGCCCTGCCCAAATACGATGACACCCTGTGCTCCGGATGTTCTCCCATTGCCAACATGACCAGCATATTGGCGCTTTCCGCGTTCAAAGGCCAGCCGTTGGCCAATGTGGAAATCTTAAACGGAAAAAAAATGCAGGCGCGCCCCGGGTATGATAAAACCGTTCTCCTGGGCAATTGTATGATCAAGGCCAATAGAAATAATAAGAACATCAAAAAGGCGGTACTGGCCACGGGGTGCCCACCATCTGAAAATGATGTGGTTGCGGCCATGACATCAGCCGGCCTGGATGTTAATATTTTAGCTTACTACGGCTTTATGAAACAGCAGAGCGAAAAATATAACGGCAAAAAAGGGTATGATAAGGAATTTTTTACGGTAAAATGACAAACTCGTAACGTCAGATTCCGATGGCAAAAAAAAGCGCCACCAAATCTTAAGACTGGCGAGGCGCTCAAAAGCAAAAAGAAAATATAATTTTACACAAAAGAATTTTTCTCAGCGACTCAGCGGCTCTGCGGGAAAAAATAAGAGAATAACAGCAGGCTGTATCCAATATTACAATAATCATATTTCCCATTGGGAAAAATTTCCCATTGGGAAAAAAAATTGTATAAATCGCGCAGAGGCGCAAAGACGCAGAGAAAAAAAACAGTAAGAGAACAAACTTACCATAGAAAACACTCTGAATATTCATTCGCTTATGCTATCCTTCGATTATTTTTGATACCGCATTGATCTGATTGGATGGCAAAGGAAAAAGCTCAAATTCGAGGCGCGCAAGTTCTGAGGAATGAGGCGTAGCTTGCTACTTCGCAGTGACGAAGAATGCAGCGCAACACTGAATTTGGGCTTTTTAGGAAGCCATATCATCAAATGATCCATGGCGCCCCCTACCTTTCCCAAATCTCTCAAGCCCCTCAATCAATTCCGGGCTGTTAATCGATGCAACGCCGTGATGGTACTCATTGACCAGCGCTTCATCAATCGTCATTGGAAACTGCTCATAAGCGCTTAATCGGTCGTTTCGCATACAAGCCTGTGGAAACCGGGATAACTGTTTTGCCAGTTTTTCAGCTTCTGCGCGGCTGGTGCCGTCTTCCACCACACGATTGGCCAGCCCTATGGTCAGCGCCTCTTCTGCGTGAACCGGGCGCCCGGTCAGGATCAAATCAAGGGCCCGGCTCAATCCAATTAACCGCGGCAAACGAATGGTGCCTCCGTCAATTAACGGGACCCCCCACCGACGGCAGAAAACACCCAACACAGCGCTCTTTTCCATGATTCGAAGATCACAAAACAGGGCCAGTTCCAGGCCGCCGGCCACGGCATAACCAGACACTGCCGCAATAACCGGTTTGCTCAAACACATCCTGGAAGGCCCC
>JAGGYV010000345.1 GCA_021162325.1 Desulfobacteraceae bacterium
CACTTCACACTTTTTGAGTTTTTAAAAAAGTTTGCCCAAAAAACACAAAAAGCAGAGATAAGAAACTAAATAAATAATGATATTCCTTTACATTAACATACGCAAGCTTTATAAAACCCCAGTAAAAACCGATTAGAATAGTATTATTTCATATTATGAGCAGAAAAATTTTTTCAATTGATATCCGTGATAATGGTATCTCCGTGTTGCTGGTTGAAAACACCATAAAAGGCAACCGGATTCGTACACAGATGCATGTGCCTTATTCGGATATCAATAACACGCCTGAAAACAAGCTCACTATAATTTCCGAAACCGTCAGTAAAATTGTTAAAGAAATAAATGTTACCGGGGCGGAATCTATTGTTTCTATTTCACCGGAATTGGTATCCTACCGGAATCTTCAGGTACCGTTTAAAGATCGTAAAAAAATTTATCAGGTGCTCCCCTTTGAACTGGAACCGACACTGCCGTATCTGATAGATGACGTAATAATCGATTTTGAAACAATTTCTCAGGCGGAGAAAACGGATATTCTTGTCGGTGTGGTTAAATCTTCTGAAATTAATGCAATCCTTGATATACTCAAAAAATTTGATATTGAGCCATACATTGTAGCACCCGGCGGTTTTTCTTCCGTACTTTACCTGTCAAGATTTACTGAAATCAATAATGATTTTATTTTCGTTGATGTGGATGAAAAATACGCGACTGTTTTTGTCGTTGCATCCGGTCATGTGCACATCGCCAGATCTTTTTATTCAAAAATGGCAGACCCGCAATTAAAAGCAAAAAAACTGTGCCAAAATATTATGCAGGTCATTGCGTCATTTGAATCATTATTTGTCAGAGCGTTTGACCCAACAAAAATTTTATTATCCGGAAGCCAGATTGACACAGATGTTTTAAATCAGGAGATTGAAAATTTTCTGGGAATGACGACGACATCAGTCGATATGTTTAAGGATGTTAATATAAAACTCAACATTTCCAGCGATCATGAATTCGATTCCGTAAATATGAATAATGCACTGAGCCTGGCGGCAGTTGAAATTCTGGGTATTCGCATGATTAACTTTTACGGTGAACGGTCTTTTGTTAAAAAATACTGGGAAGAATACAAAAATGATTTTATTAAATCCGGGCTTATCGCCGCTTTTGTATTTGTCCTCGTCATGTTTAATGTCCTGTTTGAAGCGCATTTTTTCCAAAAGGAAGCGAATCAATTAAATCGTCAACTCGCATTTATATTTCAGTCCACTTTTCCGGATGTCACAAAAATAGTAGACCCTTTGCAGCAGATGAAAGTCCGTGTTGGACAGGAACGGGAAAAAAATATGTTTACCGGAAAAATTGAAGATGAAATATTAAACATTGACATCATCAATGAAATCAGTTCGCGGATTCCTTCCGAACAGGATGTTGAAGTAACAAATTTTGTCAGGGGAGAAAACAGTCTGGTGATTTCCGGTAATACCGATTCATTTAATAACGTTGATGACATAAAAGGCAGACTGGAACGTACTGAGATCTTAAAAAATATTACGATCAGTTCGGCAAGCCTTGAAAAGTCATCAAATCGCATTCAGTTTAAACTGAAAATCGATCTGTAAAAAACAGGGAAAGAAAGATTTTTTAAAATGAATTTAAATCTGAATAAACGGGAAAAAATAGCCGTCACCGGCGCTGCTGTATTTCTGGCGTTATTTATTATTTCTCAGTTTATTATCATTCCGGTTTATGAAAAACGTGAGGCGCTTATGCAGCAGGTGAGTGTGAAAAAAGACACCCTGCTGGACATGAAAATATTGCGGTCTGAATATTTGATCATGAAAGAAAAACTGGACGCGTCGCAACAGGGACTGAAAAAAAGACCGGCCAATTTCACGCTCTTCTCTTTTCTGGACCGACTTGCCGGTGATACGGGTTTAAAAGATCATATTGCGTATATGAAACCGTCCACCAGTATTAAGGAAGAATCCGGTTTAAAAATTTCACGCGTTGAATTAAAACTTCAGGAAGTGACACTAAAGGACTTAACCGCCTATTTATTCAAGGTGGAGACATCGAAAAATATGGTAATTGTCAAACGGTTATCTATAACAAAAACCGGGAAAGACACCGGACGGGTCACTGCCGTACTTCAGGTGGAAACGTTTGAGTCATAACTATAGTTGGAGATCTGTAAAAATTTAGATTCAGGTGGCAAAGAAAAAAGTTCCACCATTTTATTAAAATTGGCAAGGCGCGTAAATTTTGAGGAATGATTCGTACTTGTCGTACTATGAAGAAACGAAAAAGCCGCGCCACGCAGAAGTTGGATTTTTGACGAAGCCATCAATTCATTAATCAGGACTGAGCTTACATGAAAAAAAAGATTGTCTATGCCGGATATATTATTATTGTTACGGTATTTTTTCTTTACTACCTGTTTCCCGGTGATGCGGTTACGGCATATATTAATTATCAGATTAACAACAAGTCGCCAGGTGTTCAGCTATCCATCACGGAATTAAAGCCGAGTTTCCCGCCGGGCATGCAATTATTTGCACCGAATCTGCTGTACCAGAATCAACCCATTATCGCTGCAGATTTTTTAGAAGTTAAACCTTCCTATACTTCTTTGTTTTCAAAGGATAAAATTTTTTTTATTACAGGCGATATTTATGAGGGCCGTCTGGATTCGTCCATTCTCGTTGCCAACATCAGCGCAAATCCTGCATTTGAGTTTGATGCATCGTTTGAAAATATTCAAATTTCACAAATACCGGCTATTAAAGAGTTTGAATCATATCAAATCTCCGGTATAGCCGACGGAAACATAGTATACAGCAATACAGAGGTCCCTGCCGGAAAAGGGAATGCCGGTATAATCGTAACTGACAGTATGGTTCGATTTACTCCTGCGCTTTTCGGTATTGACCAGTTGGTATTTAAAACAATTAACGCTGATTTTGAGATTGTTAATCAGCGGGTGACGTTAAAAAAGCTTGATGTCGACAGCCGTGAAGTATCCGCTCATGCCAGCGGATCGATTATTTTAAAGAATCCGATCAATAAAAGCACGGTTAATATTCGTGGTGAAATAAAATTACATCCAACATTTATTAAACAGCTGGCCAATATTTTGCCGATTGAAATGATTACAAAGAAAAAATCCAAAACCGGCGGTATCCCGTTTCGCATTACCGGCGCCCTGGATCAACCGAATTTTTCACTTAAATAAAAATTGTATAGATGTATAAACTCAAGTAACGTATGCACCATTTTATTAAATGACTCTTATTAATTTTGATTATGCTTAAAAATTTATTTTCCATATTAAATATTGCCCTGGTAACTGTTCTGCTATTTTTCAGTGTTAAGCTATCTTACCAGGTGCTTTCGGCAAAATTATTTCAAATTTCATCGCCTGATTTAGCGGCACTTGTTGATCCTGGCCCGTATATAAGACATGCAAATACGCCCACCGACCGGCCAATCAAAAAGATGTCTGATTACCAGTCAATCACCCATCGGGATTTGTTTAAAACCAAAGATGATGTCAAATCGGAGAAACTCACCAGTGACATTGAACTTGATAAATTACAGCAGACCAGCCTGAATCTCAAATTATTTGGAACAATCACCGGTGGTCGCAGCGATCAGGACTATGCGGTTATTGAAGATACACAGAAACGCAAACAGGGTTTGTATAAAAAAGGGGACGCCATTCAAAATGCCGAGATCAAGCGGGTATTAAGAAAAAAAGTTGTTTTAAACGTCAATGGTAAAGATGAAATTCTTCTAATGGAAGAAGATAAATCCAAACAGACCCAAAAACGGAAGAAGCCTTTTTCTCGAATAGACGCGGAAAGCCCGTTAGGTGATGAACGGTTTGATACGAGCGAGACGCTCAGTATTGACCGTGAAAAGATCAACCGCTCTTTAAAGAATATTAACCAGCTGATGAGCCAGGTGAAAATCAGGCCTCATTTTAAAGACGGTAAACCCGATGGGCTGCTTTTAAGTCACGTCAAACATAATTCCATTTTCAAGGATATGGGGCTGCAAAATGGGGATATTGTTAAAGGGGTGAATGGAAAAGAGATTCAATCCGTTGATGATGCATTAAAGTTTTATGATAATCTTAAATCTTCAGCTTCTGTTGAACTTCAAATTGAACGCAAGGGGCAGCAGTCAACTATTAATTATCAGATAAAATAAATATTTAATTTAAAAAGAATTCGGAAAATTAATATGCAAAGTATACAGAGATATTCAATCGTGGTCTTATGCGTATGCATCGGTTTTTTTATTTATTCCAAGCCGGTCTATTCAGCTGATCAAACCGATCAGAGCAAGGCCCTCAATGCAGAAACAAACATATCACCGTTATCTCCTGAACCGGCCAGGGCGAATTCTCCGAAAGAAAGCTTTATCTCCATTGATTTTAATGATGTTGATATTGAGGTATTTATAAAATTCATCAGTGAGCTGACCGGGAAAAATTTTGTTATTGACCGGCGGGTAAAAGGAAATATTTCTGTTATTTCACCCACAAGAATATCCGTGGATGAGGCCTATAAGGTTTTTGAATCAGTTTTGGAGGTTCATGGATATGCCACGGTGGATGCGGGAGAAATAACCAAAATTATCCCGTCCCCTTATGCCCGGACCATGAATATTGAAACCCGGTTAAAAAAAGAAGCAGATTCTCCCAGTGATAAAATTGTCACTCAATTGATCCATCTGAAGTATGCGGACCCGAATGAAGTTAAGCAATTATGCGCGCCCCTGGTGTCTAAGAGCAGTGTGGTCCTGGCATATTCACCCACCAACATGTTAATCATCACAGATGTCTATTCGAATATTAAACGGCTGATCCGTATTATTGATGCCATCGATGTGACAGGCATCGGCCAGTCCATTTCGGTTTTGCCCATTGAGTATGCGGATGCGGAAAAAATGGTAAGAATTATTGATTCAGTTTTTAATGCATCTGCTCAGCCGGCTAAAAAGAGGAAGAAAGACGTTACTTTGGTCTCAGATGAACGGACCAATATCATCATTGTCGTGGCCAGTGAAACCGGCACGGAACGCGTTCGTCAACTCGTTGCCATGCTGGATAAGGAAATGCCCAGAGGCAGCGAAAAAATTCATGTGTATTACCTTGAAAATGCCAAAGCCGAAGAACTGGCATCCGTGCTCCAGGAGTTTCCGACAAAAGGAAGTGGGGCAGGGGCTGCAAATAAGGGCAAGAAACTGGCGCCCATTGTATCTGAAAATGTTAAAATAACAGCAGATAAAGCCACCAACAGCCTGATTATTGTCGCAGAAAAAAATGATTATGAGGTGTTAAAAGATATTATTAAAAAATTAGATATCCGGCGTTCCATGATGTATATTGAATGCTTGGTGATGGAAATTAATAAAGATAAATCCCTAAACCTTGGGACGGAGTGGCAGGTTGGCGGTGAAGGCAGTTATGACAAATATAACGGTGCCTGGGGCGGCGGGTTCAGTGGCGGGGCAATGGGTGGTGATCCCGGATACCTGTCATCAGCACTTTCGGCCGCCACCGGGGGTGCATCCGTGCTTCCTCCCGGATTTTCAGTGGGCGTTTTTGGGGAAGCCATAACCGTTGGCGGTGTTGTGTTCCCAACGATAGCTGCTGTAATCAATGCCTATAAAAAAGATAAGGACGTCCACATCCTGTCAACCCCGCAAATATTGACAACGGATAATGAAACCGCCAAAATTACGGTGGGTAAAAATGTTCCTTATCTGACAAAGGCCAGCAGCGGTGATACGAATTATAGTAATTACGAATACAAGGACGTTGGCATCAGCCTTGAAGTCACTCCCCAAATCAGTAAAGACCGCCAGATTCGCCTGGAAATTGCGCTTGAGGTCACAAAACTGGAATCCACCACCAATCAGTTTCAGCCGACTACTTTAAAAAGAACAGTAGATACAACGGTTGTCGTAAATGACTCAAACACCGTGGTCATTGGCGGTTTAATCGATGAAGCACTCTCGCAAACAGGCTATCAGGTACCCTGCCTGGGGAGCATCCCGGGAATTGGCTGGCTATTCCGGTCTGTTGGAAAGGGCAAGGAAGAAACAAACCTGTATATATTTCTGACACCGCATGTCCTTGAAGATTCGCTGGAAGGACACAAAATTTATGAAGAAAAACTGCTTCAGATGGACAAGCTGGAAGAAGGTCGGATTAAACTTTTTGATGAAAAGTCTTTTTTTTCTGTCCCGAAAATGCTGATGAATGATTAATTCTCATTGCCAATGGTTTAATAAATAATGTTTAAATGTCTTTCACAAATTTTATTCCAGGAATTCGATGTTTCTGAAGAACTATTTAAGGAAACTCAGGAAATCTGTTTTGAACAAAATTCTATCTTTTCAGAAATATTGATCAAAAAAAAGATTGTTACCGAACATCAGCTCATGGACGCTTTCAGCCAGCTTTATAATCTTCCTTTTTTGCCCAGGATTATCATTGAAGATCTTGATACGGACTTCACCCAGCTGTTATCCATTCAGTTTTTAAAAAAATATACGATGGTGCCGGTTAAAAAACTGCCGCAGGAGCCGGCATTATCCGAACAAAGTGACTTTCGGGCGGATACGGATCAATCGGTGATTCTGATTAACGACCCGTCGTCATTCCAGGCGTTGGATGATGTCATAAAAATACTTGGATGGGACGATGTCTCACTGGTACTTTCAACCCGTGAATCGATTTTATCTTTGATTAATACTGCCTATGACAGCAGCAGGGACACGGCCCAACAGCTTGTCGCAGATATGGAGGAGAGCGGTGCCGATATTATCAGTGAGATTGAAGAAACCGCTGACCTGTTAGATGATACCAGTGACGCACCGATTATTAAGCTGGTGAATCATATAATCTCCCAGTCCGTTAACAGCGGTGCCAGTGATATTCATATCGAGCCCTATCAGAACGCGTTTAAAGTCCGTTATCGTGTTGACGGGGTTTTGTATGATCTTTTATCCCCCCCCAAATGGATGCAGTCATCTTTAATTTCCAGAATTAAAGTCATGTCAAAAATGAATATCGCGGAAAAACGTCTCCCGCAGGACGGACGGTTTGAGGTAAAGCTTGGCGATCAGAGAGTGGATGTTCGTGTTTCCACGATCCCCATCACCTATGGAGAACGGCTGGTTCTCCGATTGCTGAATAAATCAAGTACATTGTTAACGCTGCCGGAACTGGGATTAAAGGATGAAAAACTTGAAATAATTGAAAGATTAATTCAGGCTTCCCACGGTATTATTCTTGTCACCGGACCGACGGGCAGCGGTAAGACCACCACTTTGTATGCCATTTTATCAAAAATTAATTCACCGGATATTAATATTATTACCATTGAGGACCCGGTGGAATATCAGCTTAAGGGCATCGGTCAGATTCAGGTGAATTCCAAAATTGATTTGACATTTTCCAGAGGACTGCGATCCATTGTCCGGCAGGACCCTGACGTGATTCTGATTGGTGAAATGAGGGATCAGGAAACTGCCGATATCGGTGTGCAATCCGCCTTAACCGGGCATCTTGTTTTTTCAACCTTGCATACCAATGATGCCGCCAGTGCCATCACCCGGTTGATTGACATTGGTGTTGAACCATTTTTAATTTCATCTTCGGTAATTGCCGTCGTCGCCCAGAGACTGGTCCGGGTATTATGTAATGACTGCAAAGAGCCATACCAGCCGGATTCCGCAACATTAAAACAACTCCGGCAAATTAAGATTAATGAAGGCCTCGGCCATGACAGCATCCCTGCGGCTGATGAAACGATTACCCTTTACCGGTCAACCGGGTGCCCCAAATGTTTTCATAGCGGATATAAAGGCAGAATCGGTATTTACGAAATCATGGTATTAAATGAATCCCTTCATAACATGATTATGAAAACACATGATTCTCACCAGATTCAAAAAGAGGCCGCCCGGCAGGGGATGACGTCCCTGTATGACGACGGCATTCAAAAAGTTCTTGACGGCACGACGACAATTGAAGAGGTACTGCGTGTGACGCAGACCTGATGATCATGCGAACATTTCAAAAATTGTTTTTTTCCCCTATTTTCTTTTTTCGTATCTTTTTTGTTCTTTTAATTCTTCTGTTACTCTGTGACGGATTTCAAGCGATTTCTGCCCAAAACTTAATGGAAATAAGTGCTGACAGTCAACTCGATTATGCGGATCATTGTTTTGAAAAAATGGATTATCCGGCTGCTGCGGCAGAATATAAAAAATTTATTTATTTTTTTCCGGATGATGAACGCATTGATATGGCCGATTATAAAATCGGCATGTCATATTTTCACGATAAAGCCTATATCCAGGCACTTAATCAATTTACACATATTCTGGATCAAAACGGCCCCACAAAGATTGGCATTCCAAGTGCTTTTATGATCAGCCGGTGTTATCAGCGGATTCGGAACTATCCTTCTGCGATTGAAAATCTTATTTACCTTAAACAAGTGACTGACGACACGGATCTGACTGATAAAGTTTATTATCATCTCGGATGGCTCTATCTTGAATCCGGAGACTTTGTTCAGGCGCGCAGCGCTTTTTCGAACATCAGCATAGCAAACCAGACAGCGTACAACACCAGAGATTTAGACGTTGATTTAAGCGCGCACGCCGATATCCCTCAAAAGAATCCGATAACTGCTGGAATTTTTTCAATCATTCCGGGCGGGGGGTATCTGTATTGCGGTCGTTACCGGGACGCCCTGACAGCCTTTTTGGTTAACTGTGCTTTAATTTACGGGGCCTATGAAAGTTTTGATGAAGCGTTGTATGCAATTGGCGGTATGATAGCGGTTGTTGAGGTTGGCTTTTACGCGGGAAATATTTATGGCGGTGTGTCAAGTGCTCATAAATTCAATCAAAGAAAAAAAAACGAATTCGGGGAGCGCCTTAAAAAAAAGTTTAACCCGGATTTTAACCCAAAATTATCCATGAATATTAAATCAGATGATATAATGCTGGGAATGACATATCATTTTTGATGGCTTCGTAAAAAGTCTAAATTCTTTGTTGCGCTGCATCCCTCGCTTCTTCATAGTACGCTAAGTACAAATTATCACTCAGGATTTGCGCGCCTCGCCAAGTTTATTTGACTGGTGAAACTTTTTTCTTTGCCATCGGAATCCGACTTTTTACGAGATTGTCATTTTTGATACTTTGAATCAGCTGCTTACCGGATCATTTGATTCATTTCAAAGATCGGCAAAAGAATGGACATCACGATAAACATGACAATGACCCCCATAAATAAAATAATAATCGGCTCCAGTAGCGTACTCAACCCCATCACAGTGGTTTCTACTTCATTTTCGTAAATGTCTGCGACTTTGTGCAACAGGGTTTCCAGTTCACCGCTCTGTTCGCCGATTTGAATCATTTGAATGGATATATGCGGAAAAAATTTTGATGTATCCAAAGATTTCCCCAGGCCATTTCCTTTTTCCACATCATTTGCAGCGGTTTCAATTGAATCAGCGATTAACCGGTTCCCCACAATATTTTTTACGATCCCCAGAGCCTGGAGAAGGGGGACGCCATTCTCAAGCAGCGTTCCAAGAGTTCGTGCAAAACGCGCAACCGCCAGTTTTGTTGTTAGATTTCCCACACCGGGTAAAGATAATTTTGTTTTATCATACCAGTACATGCCTTTTTCAGATTTTTTTAATCGCGAGATACCGATAATAATAAATACAATGCCGAGAAGAATCACCCACCACCCGGATTTAAAAATTTCGCTGGTGGCAATGAGAAAGCGGGTGGGGGCCGGAAGCACTTGGCCCATATCGCTGAAAATTGAAGTGATTCTCGGAACAACATATGCCAACAGAAAATAAAGAACCAGTAGCCCTAAGAAAAACATCAGCACCGGGTAGGTGAGCGCGGAACGAATTCGGTTGTTGAGTGCCTGCTGTTTTTCAGTGATATCGGCCAGGCGTTCCAGAACCAGCTCAAGTGTTCCGGAGGATTCACCGGATCGGACCATATTGATATACATATCTGAAAAAGTGTCCGGATACTGGGACAACGCCTCGGCAAAACTGCTTCCTTCTTCAATGGCATCCTTCATCTGGGATAGAATTTTTTTGAATATATTGGAACCGGTTTGCGGTATCAGGGTATATATGGAAGATACAAGGGGGAACCCGGCAGTAATCAATGTGGCAAGCTGCCGTGTCATCATTGCTATTTCCGATTGTTTTACTTTTGGGGAAAATAATTTGGGGAAAAATGGAAGGGCGGCTTTTTTTTTTGATTCCGTTTCATAAACTTCTTTGATGGCCGTCGGATAGATATTTATAGCACGAAGTTTTTGGCGTGCTGCCGCGATACTTTCCGATTCTATTATATCGGTAACCGTTTTTCCTTTTATATTTAAGGCGCTATAATGATAAATCGGCATTTTTAAATCAGGTTCCTGGATGATGAGTCATTAAGAGATAATATTTTTTTAAAATTGAAGCTTCAGAATGGAAATTTACAGCTATGTTGTTATTGACAAATAAATAGAAAGCTTATTAATTATACT
>JAGGYV010000109.1 GCA_021162325.1 Desulfobacteraceae bacterium
ATACATGTCGAGTGCTTCATGGATCCGAAAAATGTTTGAAGAAGGCGCCAAACTAAAAGCGGCTCACGGCGCTGCAAATGTGTTTGATTTCAGCCTCGGCAATCCCAATATTTCCCCACCCACCGCTTTTTACCAAAAATTAAAAGCACTCATTGAATCTGAGAAACCGGGCAGTCACGCCTATATGCCGAATCCGGGATACCCCTATGTACGGCAGGCAGTGGCAGCATATCTGTCCAAAGAACACAGCGCGGATATTACCGAAAATGAGATTCTGATGACCTGCGGTGCAGCCGGCGGGTTAAATGTCATATTAAAAACCATACTGGACCCTGAAGATGAAGTTCTGACCCCTGCCCCGTTTTTCGTGGAATACAGATTTTACGCGGAAAACCATAATGGCAAGCTGATCACTGTCAAAACCCGGCCGGATTTCACTCTGGATCTGGAAGCCATCGAGGCCGCCATCACCAGCAAAACCAAGGCGGTGATTATTAACTCTCCGAACAACCCCACCGGCCAAATATACTCCAAAGAGAGCCTGAATCAGCTGGGATCACTGTTAAAAGACAAAAGCATGCAATTTGGGCGGACCCTCTATCTGATATCAGATGAACCTTATCGAAAAATCACCTATGATGGCGCCAACGTCCCAAGTATTTTTAAATGTTACCAGCAAAGCATTGTCACCACATCTTACTCAAAAGACCTTTCCCTGCCCGGTGAACGCATCGGTTATATCGCGGTCAATCCAGGGGCAAAGTTTCTTTCAGACCTGATCAACGGCATGAGTCTGGCCAACCGGATACTGGGATTTGTGAATGCACCGGCACTCATGCAGCGGGTTATTGCCGAACTTCAGGGGGAAACGGTTGACATGTCCCAATATGCAAAAAACCGCGAACTCCTGTGCAATGGTCTGGAAGCGTGCGGATATGAATTTATCAAACCATCGGGGGCATTCTATCTGTTCCCGCAGTCCCCCATTGCCGATGATGTGGAATTTGTCCAGACCTTGCAGAAAGAATTGATTCTGGCCGTACCCGGCACCGGCTTTGGCGGTCCCGGACATTTTAGAATCGCATTCTGCGTGGCGGAAGAAACCATCATCAATGCCATGCCGGGATTTGAAAGGGCGATAAAAAAATATAGGTAGAAGGTTTAAGGCCGAAGGCTGAAAAAAAATGATAAAAAAAATCGATGGTGGGCGTTCGACGTTCTTGACCTTCAGTCTTCAGCCTTCGGCCTATTCACCTAATAAAGGAGGTTGTCAGCCATGCAAAAAATCCGCAAATCATCCTTTTCCGGAAGCTGGTATCCGGCAACCGCTTCCGAATGCGAAAAAGAAATTCAAGCTTTTTTAAAAGAATCCCAATTTCAACCAATCCCAAAAGCCAACTATATTGGCGGGATTGTTCCCCACGCGGGATGGTATTTTTCCGGCAATCTTGCGTGCCAGGTGATTTCCGCATTAAGCGACCCGGATGCGAAACAACCCCCGGATGTTATTGTTGTTTTCGGCATGCACATGCACCCAGGATCAACGCCGTGCATCATGACCCAAGGCGCATGGGAAACGCCATTCGGAAACATTGAAATTGATTCCGAACTTTCCGATCACCTGGCACAGAATTTTTCCTTTAATATTGAAACGCCCGACCACTTCACACCGGACAACACCATTGAACTCCAACTGCCGTTTATTAAATATTTTTTTAAGTCCGCCCGATTAATTCCCATCGGGGTGCCGCCGACCGGAAAAGCCCTGGAAATCGCCCGTAGTCTTTCAGAAATATCGCGAAAATCAAACGTAACAATTAAAGTGGTGGGTTCAACAGATCTCACCCATTACGGCGCCAATTACGGATTTATGCCTGTGGGAACCGGCGACGATGCGGTTGACTGGGCCCTGGATCATAATGACCGCAAAGCCATTGACCGGATGCTGGACATGGATCCTGAAGGACTTATTTACGAAGGACTTGCCAACCAGAACGCATGCTGCAGCGGTGCTGCAGCAGCGGCCGTTACCGCAGCAAGTACGCTTGGAGCAACACATGCTGAACTGGTTGGGCACAGTTCAAGCTATGACAAACATCCGAGTGATTCTTTTGTGGGATATACGGGCATTCTTTTCCACTGAAAATACTTGACATAAGCCAGTATCTTCCATAATGTTATATAATTAATTCCAAATTTTCTATAGGAGATTGCTGTTTACTGCCGCCAGGCCATATCCAATGAAAATTTAAAAAGTTATCTTTCCGAAATATTAATCATAGAAAGGGAGGCAACCATGCACATCGTAGATTACCAGAATCTCCACCAGCTGCTGAAAAAAACTGTTGATTCACATTCCGACACAACAGCTTATCGGTGGTTTCTGGACTCAGAAGGCACATCGGAATCAGTCACGTGGACTGAATTTTATGACCAGGTCAAACAGGCCGGCAAAAGCCTTATGGCCTTAAATGTTCAGAAGGGTGACAAAGTCATCATTCTCGGTAATTCATGTTACAAATGGGTTTTGAGCGATATGGGCAATACCTGTTCCGGTATTGTAACCGTCGGTATCTACCAGTCAAACCTGGCAGAAGACTGTAAATATATCATCAACCACTCTGATTCTGTCGTCATTTTTGCCGAAGACCAGGTCCAACTCGACAAAATTCTTAAAATCAAAAAAGACATCCCCAATATCCGAAAAGTGATTCTTTTTAATGGCGCAACAAAGGATGACTGGATTATCAGCTTTGATGATTTTATGGCCCTTGGAAAAAATGTCACTGAAAAAGATTATCAAAAACGCATCAAAGAAGTCACCCCTCAGGATGTGGCAACCATCGTATACACCTCCGGGACCACCGGCGTACCCAAGGGAGCGGTACTCACTCAGGACAACCTCCTTTTTACCGCCCAGTCCGTGGAAGGCTGCGCGGAAGTGGAAGAAGGGGATGAGGGGTTTCTCTTCCTCCCGCTGGCCCATGTCTTTGCCCGGACACTGACTTACGCGTCCATGCTGTTTGGCACCACCACTAATTTTGCCCGGGGAATGGACACCATTGTGGATGATTTAAAAATGGCCCGCCCCCACTGGTTCCCGAGCGTGCCGAGAATTTATGAAAAAGTGTATTCGAAAATCGTCAGTGGCGCGGAATCCGCCGGCGGGGCCAAGCTAAAAATATTTAACTGGGCCAGAGGCGTCGGTGATCAGATGGCGGACTGCCGCCTGAATAAAGAACCGATTCCGCTGATGCTCGGCATCAAACACAAAATCGCCTCAAAACTCGTATTTTCCAAAATCAACGCAGCGTTGGGCGGACGGCTTAGATTCTGCATCAGCGGTGCGGCACCCCTGGACCCGGTCATCCATAAATTTTTTATCGGCGCGGATGTGTTAATCCTTGAAGGACTCGGCATGACGGAAAATACATCTTTTACCAACGTGAACCGGCCGGACAACTACCGCATTGGCTGGGTAGGTCCTCCAGGACCAGGAATTGAACAAAAAATTGCCGATGACGGCGAAATTCTGTTCCGCGGCCGCAATGTCATGAGAGAATACTATAAAATGCCGGAAGAAACCGCCAAAGACATCTCTGCTGACGGATGGCTCCATACCGGTGACCTGGGTGAAATCGATTCCGAAAATTTCCTGCGCATCACCGGCCGGAAAAAAGACCTTATTATTACCGCCGGCGGCAAGAACATCGCTCCATCCGCCATCGAAGGCACCATCGCAACCTCCAAATACATCAATCAGGTCATGGTGATCGGCGACAAGCGAAAATTTTTGTCCGCACTGGTGACGGTTGACCCGGATAATATTGCGGAATTTGCCAATGAAAACAATATCAGTTTCAATAACGTGGATGAGCTGTTGACCAACGACAAGGTTATCAAACTGATCACCAATGAAGTGGCGGAAAAAAACAAGAAATTTGCAAAATTTGAAACCATCAAAAAGATCACGCTGGTTCCGGAATTTACCGTTGAAAATAAAATGATGACCCCCACATTTAAAGTCAAAAAAATTGCGGCTATGGAAGTATTCAAGGGTAAAATCGACAGCATGTATCCGAAGGACTGATCCGGCCTCAGCTGGCTTGACTAACCGATAACACCAAATTGTGATTCAACGAAATCCCCTTGCTTTTAACAGACCCAATAAAGGTAAGGGGATTTCTTATCACGATTGATAGTCTCGTAAAAAGTCAGATTTAGACGGCAAAGTATAAAAGCTCCAAATTCAAGGCGCGCAAATCCTGAGTAATAATTTGTACTTAGCGTACCATGAAGCAGCGAAGGATGCAGCGCAACACAGAATTTGGACTTTTTACGAAGCCGTCACGATTGATAAAAATTAAATCGCCACGTATTGAATAAAAAAAAATGGCCCAAAAAATAAAAACAGATTGGAAGGATTCGGTTGTCACGCCGGAAAAAGTACTTGAAAAAATCCATCCCGGCATGTGCATTTTTCTTGGAACCGGTGCGGCAGAACCCCGGACGCTGGTAAAACACCTGATGGCTTCCAATGCTGATAATCTCCAGGATCTCGAACTTTTTCAGCTATTAAGCTTTGGCGATGCCATTTCCCTGAAAGGGCTTAAAAACCAAAAATTTCGGCTGAAAACATTTTTCTCCGGGTGGGTGGCCAAAGAGGCGATCGGTGATGGCCGGGTGGATCTGATTCCCAGTCGTTTTTCCAGACTTTCCCAGTTGATCGCATCCCGCCAGATTCCGTTTGATGTTGCCTTTATCCAGATTACCCCGCCCAACAAACTGGGATACTGTAGCCTCGGCGTTTCGGTTGATGTTGCCAAATTAGTGATGGATCAGGCGAGCCTTGTTGTGGGGGAGATTAATCCGAATATTCCCCAGACGTTAGGCAATACCTTTGTCTCCATCAACGATTTTGACATGCTGGTCAATGCCACTGAAAAGCCGATCTATTTTGACCGGTGGCCCATTGATCCGGTATTTGACAAAGTCGCCGCCAATGTCGCATCCGCCATCGAAGACGGCAGCTGTATTTCATTTTCCTTTGGCCCTCTCTATGAAGCGCTGGCCAAACATTTGATGCACAAAAAAGATCTGGGAGTTCATTCCCCTATATTTTCCGACGCCCTCATGGATCTGATCAACAGCGGGGCGGTTACCAACCGTTATAAAAGACATTTTCCGGGAAAAACCCTGACTTCATATGCCATCGGCACCCAGGAACTCTTAAACTGGCTTGACTGCAACCCCCTGGTCGAATTTCAAGGCCTTGACAAAGTGTTCAACCCCATGAGAATCGGAAAAAATCCCCGGTTTGTCGCCATTATCAATATCCGGAAAATCGATTTGACCGGCGGTATTGCCCTGCATGTGGGAAAAGGAAATGTCACCACCGACACGGCGGAAGTCATTGATTTTGTGAATGGTGCTGAAATTTCTTTTGGGGGGTATTCCATCTTTGCGTTGCCAAGCAGAAATTTAAAAGGCGAAGCAAACATCAAATTAACCCTTGACGATATCCCCAACCAGTTAAATGTTCGGGAATCCGTTGACCTGGTGGCGACCGAATATGGTGTTGCCAACTTAAACGGTCGGACAATGCGTGAGCGTGCTATGGCGCTTATTGAAATTGCCCATCCGGACGACCGGGCAAAATTAATCAAAGAAGCCAAGGCACAAAAAATCATCTATAAAGATCAAATTTTTATTGAAGAAAACGCCCATCTCTATCCATTGGAAGCCAAATGTAAACATACTTTTAAAAATAATATTTCTGTTCGATTCCGGGCGATCCGGCCGTCCGACGAAGAAGAAATGCGCCGCCTTTTCTACCGGTTCTCCGACGAGTCGGTTTATTACCGATATTTTACGCCCCTTAAAACCATGACCCATTCCAAAATGCAGGAATATGTCAATGTGGATTACGGCAAGGTCATGTCAATTATCGGATTGGTGGGAGATACCGACAAAGGGCATATCATTGCGGAAGCCAGATATGTCAAAGATCCAAAACGGCCTTACGGCGACGTCGCATTTGTTGTGGATGAAGGATTTCAAGGCCTTGGTATCGCGACATTTTTATACAAACAGCTGATGCGTCTGGCCAAAGAACGCGGACTTCAGGGATTTACCGCGGATGTGCTCCCTGCCAACAAAGAAATGATGCGGGTATTTGAAAAAGGCGCGGCTGAAGTCAAGGCAACCCTTGAGTATGGGGTTTATCGACTATCGATCCCCTTTAAATAATAATTTATAAAAAATATTTGACTGGTAAATCATGCCAAAAAACATGAACACCCCCCTTGTCAGTGTTATCATACCGACCTATAACCGGGCATGGACGTTGAAAAAAGCCATTGACTCGGTTCTGGAGCAGGATTACAAGAATTTTGAACTCATCGTGGTCGATGACGGATCAACAGATGAGACGGAAGCGCTGGTCGCAGCATATGCGGAATCCATCAAATTCATTCAGCAGCCCAATTCAGGCGTCAGCGCTGCCCGGAACAAAGGTATTTCGATGTCATCCGGCTCTTTGATTGCTTTTCTGGATTCTGACGATAGCTGGTATCCTGAGAAACTGTCTGCCCAGATTATTTTTTTCAATGAAAACCCGGACGCCCTGATATGCCAGACAGAAGAGATCTGGATACGCGATGGGAAAAAAGTCAACCCAAAGAAAAAACACCAAAAACCGGACGGAATGATTTTCATACCGTCTTTGGCGCTGTGCCTGATCAGCCCGTCGGCCGTTATGATGCGAAAAAATCTTTTTGCAAAGGTCGATGGGTTTGATGAATCTCTCCCGGCCTGTGAAGATTATGATTTGTGGCTCCGGATCACCTGTCGATATCCCGTTCACCTCATCGATACACCGCTGACCATTAAAACCGGCGGTCATGAAGATCAGCTGTCAACAAGCACAATCGGTTTGGATAAGTACCGAATTTACGCCCTGAAAAAAATCCTCCGGAGTGACTTTCTGACTGAAAAACAATACCGGGCTGCAGAAAACATGCTCAAGAAAAAATGCCGGATTTATGCAGATGGATGCATGAAACACGGCCGCAAAACCGTAGCCATGTATTATTCCCGGCTGGCGGAAGAAATAGAGGATAAAGAACAAAAAGCGGATAGTCCGAAGACTAAAGACTGACGGCAATAAAAAAATTGAAATAAGGAAAAACACGATCTTGCAGGAGTTTAATTTATTTCCAAGGCGGGTGTCAAATCAAACAACAATTGGCACCTGATCCGGCGTCAGCCACCGCCTTTTACCGCTTTTGTGTCCTTTGTGCTCTTTGTGGTAGAAC
>JAGGYV010000264.1 GCA_021162325.1 Desulfobacteraceae bacterium
AAACAAGTGTGAAGTGACTAAAGTGATCTAAAGTGCCTAAAGTTTCGGACTGCGCGAAACGCGCAATCGTTTCAATAATAAAAATTAAGGCAGGCCGGCGTTATCCCGTAGGGGCGGGGTTTATCCCCGCCCGTTAAATGTCAGATTGAACAAATCTATTTCGACAGCCAGGATTCTTTCACAATCGATATAAGTAAGGGTGTCATGGAAAATTATAAAATTATACTGTTTTTATGTAACTGGGGGGCTCATACGGCGTATCAGGCGCTTCAGGAGAAAGGGTATCGGGTACCGCCGGAAATCAGCATGGTCCGGATTCCATGCACCGGAAGGATCTCAAAAGCGCTTTTGTTCAAAGCCTTTGAAATGGGGGCCGATGGAGTGGCTCTGGTGGGATGCAAGCCCGGAAGCTGCCGGTATGGTGTGGGAACAGACAGCGCAATTAATTTTACGGAAGATACACGGGATATTCTGGCGCTTCTCGGTCTGGATAAAGATCGCTTGAAACTGGCGACGGTTTTGCCGGATGAAGTGGATGAATTGCAAAACTTTCTTGAAATGTTTTGCGATGAAATCCGGTCCTTTGGGAAATCCCCGATTGTGCAGCCGCTTAAAGATTCTGCAAAGGCGTTTCATGTCGGTACGTTTGCCGAAATTCTGACAGCCCATAATGCATACGCGTGTCAGGACTGCGGCAAGTGTACGTCATCATGCCCCCTGGCCCTGACCGGCAAGCAGTTTTCTCCGCGCGCTATTGCCGGTGCCGTGATTGCCGGTGACATGAATTCAAAAGAGATTGTCGAAGATGTCTGGTCCTGCCTGACCTGCGGCTTTTGTTATGACCGGTGTCCGTCCGGTGTCAATTTCCCGGAGTTCATCTGTGACATTCGCGCACTGGTTAAAAGCAAGGATGACGGGGATTCTCATCAGGCGCACGGCGGATTTTTTCAGTCGCTGATGCGGTCCATGACGTCTCCGGCGGTGACTACCGATCGATGGCGCGGACTTCCAAAGGATGTGAAGCTCGATGATAACAGCAAAATTTTATTTTTTGGCGGATGTGCACCCTATTTTGACACATTTTTTCGCAACCATCTCAGTGTGAGAACATCGGATGTTTTGATCGACAGTCTGCGGCTGATGAATTTTTTTGATGTAACACCAGCGGTAATGAAAAATGAACGGTGTTGCGGCCACGATTTATTATGGTCCGGGGATCGGGATAATTTTCTGAAGCTGGCCCGGTTGAATGTGGCAATGATTGACGAAATGGGAATTGAAGAGGTTGTGACAGCGTGTCCGGAGTGTTATCGCACATTGGCATTGGATTATAAACGGTTTGGGGTTGAAGTCAATTTTAAGGTCACCCATATTTATGAATTTTTAGAAAAGGAAATTGATAAGGGCGCGGTGACGTTCAATAAAGTAGACAACCTGATGACATTTCAGGATTCCTGCCGGCTGAACAGTTTTGATGCCTTAAAGAATCTGCCCCGCAAACTGATCAACCGAATTTCTCCGGATCAATTCGAAGAGATGAAAGATTACAAGGACGTTTCCATGTGTTGCGGTAATTGTGCCTGGACCGGGTGCGACGCCTACAGCAAGGCGATGCAGGTCAATCGGCTTCGCCAGGCCCGTGATACCGGCAGCCGTCTACTGGTAACAGCATGTCCCAAGTGTCAGATTCATTTGCAGTGTGCCATGGAAGATCCGTTTCTGGGCGATGAGTTGAAAATGGAAATTATGGACCTGACCAGCGTGATTCGGCAGACGATTTGCTGGGAGTGAGGAAAGGTAGAAGATGGAAGGTAGCATTTGCTGATTTAAAAATTATTGGCCTTTTGTGTCAATCCCCAAGGGAGTTATGCGGCAGAAGCCTGTAGGCCGGATTAGCGCGGCAACAAAAAATTGCTAAAGGCATAAATTTTCACAGCGCGTAATCCGGCATTTTTAAAGGTGTTGGATAAAGGCTTAAGGTGGTTGGAATATAATGTTTTCTGTAGGTCGGGATTCTTTTCCGACAAAGACTTGTATTTTCTGTCATTGCAAGGGAGGCACGATGTCAAGCAATCCCATCAATGACAGGGGATTACTCCGCCGTTCGTTCCTCTCTCCTCGTAATGACAACCTGATACGAGGGGTTTTGTGCAGCAACTTAATAAATTATCATAAATAAGGAAAAATAAAATGGGATCTTCTGGTATGGCAGGCGCCGGGTCTGGCGGAGATAAACCGCGCATCGGCGTTTATGTCTGTCGATGCGGATTAAATATTGCGCAGACGGTGGATTGCGAAAAGGTGGCGCAAAATGCGGCCGGTCTTGAGGCCGTGGTGGTTTCCAAAGAGATTACCTATGCCTGCTCCGAACCCGGCCAGATGGAAATGCTGGAAGATATTAAGGATAATGGGCTGGACCGGATTGTGGTGGCTTCCTGCTCTCCGCGTCTTCATGAGCCGACATTCCGGGCGATGATGAAAAAGGCCGGGCTTAATCCGTATCTGATGGAAATGGCCAATCTTCGGGAACAATGCAGTTGGGTTCACATGAAGGAGCCGGATGCGGCCACCCAAAAGGCTGAGGACCTGGTCAAAATGGCCGTTGCCAGAGTAGGACGTTTGTGGCCCCTGACCGAAGAGATTGTTTCCCTGACTAAAAAAACCATGGTGATCGGCGGCGGCATTGCCGGTATTCAGGCTGCCCTGGATTTGGCGGACACCGGGTATGAGGTGATCCTGGTGGAAAAAAAGCCCTCTATCGGCGGGCTTATGGCCCAGCTGGATAAGACGTTTCCCACCATGGATTGCGCCATCTGAATTCTTGGACCGAAGATGACGGATGTCGGTCGACATCCCAACATAACACTGCACACGATGAGTGAAGTCGTCGATATCAAGGGTTTTGTGGGTAATTTTAATGTCCGGGTGTTGAAAAAATCCCGGTATGTGGATGAATCAGCGTGTACGGCCTGCGGTGAATGTGCCAAGGTCTGCCCGGTGGTTTACCCGGATGAATTCAACGCGGGGCTTTCGTCGCGGCGGGCGGTGTATATGCCGTTCCCCCAGGCGGTCCCGTCTTCTTATGTGATTAACATGAACGAATGCCTGGGCCACGGGTGTTCCAAGTGCGCGGACGCGTGTGACAAAAATTGTATCCATTTTCATATGTCGGATGAAGATTTTCAGGTCACCGTCGGAACGATTATTGTGGCCACGGGACTGGAGCCCTATGATCCGCGTGAAATGGATGAATATGGCTACACCCGCTATGAAAATGTCATGACCAGCCTGGAATTTGAGCGCATGGTTAATGCCGGCGGTCCCACAAAGGGCGAGCTCATTTGCCTGAAGGGCCGCCAAACGCCCCGGTCGGTTGGTTTTATTCAGTGCGTGGGGTCCCGCTCCCGGCAGAAAGGCGGAGAATATTGTTCCAATACCTGCTGCATGAATACCATTAAAAGTACCCTGGTGCTTAAAGAGCATTATCCGGACATGGAAATCAAGGTGTTTTATATTGATATTCGGGCGTTTGGAAAAGGCTTTGAAGACCTTTTCAACCGCAGCCGTCAGATGGGCGTGCAGTATGTCCGAGGGTTGCCCGGCAGTATTGAGGAACTGGATGACGGCAGTGTACGGGTGGCGGTTGAAAATACCGGTACGGGCCGGATTGAATATCATGATCTGAACATGATAGTGCTTGCTTTGGGTATGAAACCGTCTCCCGGGACCCAGCGGCTCCAGGAAATGATGGGGCTCCAGTTGACCCCCGACGGTTTTTACCTTGAGGCCCATCCCAAATTGCAGCCCGTGGATGCGGCCACCCGGGGTATTTTTTATGCCGGATGCGCGGAAGGGCCCAAGGACATCAAGGAAAGTGTGACCCAGGGGTCGGCAGCGGCTGTCCGGGCCATCCGCCTGATGCACCGGGGGGTGATCACCACCGAACCGATTACCTCTGAGGTCATTGTTGAGCGTTGTGTCTCTTGCGGTAAATGCGCAACGGTCTGTCCGTATAATGCGATTGTCGTAGATACCAAGAAAAAGACACCGGCGGTGGTGAACACGGCCGCCTGTGCCGGGTGCGGTACGTGTGCGGCGGAATGTAAATTTGACGCTATTGTCATGAACCATTACACGGATGAACAGATCAACAGCCAGGCAGACATAATGCTGGCTGAAAATGCGGCAGATAAAATTCTTGTATTTGCCTGTAACTGGTGCTCTTACGCGGGGGCGGATTATGCCGGTGTGGCCCGGCTCCAGTACCCGACCAATGTGCGCCTGATCCGCACCATGTGCTCCGGCCGGGTGGATGAAAAATTTATCTGGAATGCATTTGCAAAGGGCGCGCCCGTGGTTCTGGTCAGCGGTTGCCATATCGGGGATTGTCATTATATTGATGCCAATCACTGGACCGAGAAACGGGTCCAAAAGATTCATAAAAAAATGGAAAAAATGGGCATCCGGGTCGAACGCCTTTGCCTGGAATGGATCAGCGCGGCCGAGGGGAATCGGTTTGCCCAGGTGATGAAAGATATGGAAAAACTCCGTCAGGGCGTGACGATAGAGGAAATTGTTGAAACAATCCGGATTTTAAAGGCGCGGAAGAAGAAAAAATAAAAACCAGGTGGAAGGTGGAAGGTGTAAGGTAGAAGACTGAAGGGAAAAGCGGAAAGACTGAACGTTGAACACTCAACGTCCAACATCGACCCAATTGTACTAGCTCATATCTGATCTGACAGGTACCGGTTTTACAAGGTATCTGTCAGATCAAACTCAAACGATCATTTTTTCTTTACAGATTATTTTTCAATCTTCAAGGGTGTCTATTGGCGCCCTCCCGCAACACACCGTTTCCTTTAATTTTTTATTTCTTTAACAACTTCTGCGATTGCTTTCTCATTAATAAATCTTTGTGCTTCGACAGAATCCGGTTCACTTAGGCAGGTCCAAACCTTAGAAAAAATATTACTAAAAGGGATATCTTTTTGGTTTTCAAACTGCTGCAACGCTTCTTTGATATTTTTTGAGTCAATTTTCGAGTTATTTTGGAGCTTGAAAAGGCTGAGAAAAAAATCAGACACTTCATTTTCTTTTTGTGCCGTTTTTTCCAATGTTTTTATATATTCAATATAAAGATTCATTAACCGCAACGCGTCATGAAGATTATCTTTATATAATTTATGCCAGACACTTAGTTTTAAGGTAAATATTAACAAACTGAAATCATCTTTTTCTTTAATACTTTTTCCCCTATGCTTACTAATTATTTCCTTAAAATGTTCACTGACTGTATCGTATTGATCGAGTAAAATTAAAAATATACTAAGTTGAGATTCTGAAAACTTCCTTTCTTTTTTTGATACGTAAAAATGTTTTATATAATTGTTTGGTTTTAATTTTTTGATTAGTGGAGTAATAAGCTCGCTGTATGTTTTCTGGAAATCGAAATCTGCTGAAGGCATAATATAATCGGAATTTATATGCTTTAAGTATGCTGTCAAAGCAAATTCATTGTTATTCATTTTTTCCATAAGTTGACCATAGTACAGATATAGCTTTTTATATTCGGGTTCGCTTTTAATAATAAGTTCAAATTGCTCTAATGCTTTGTCATAGCGTTCTATCCCCATCAAAGATCTACCATAGGAACAAATTACATCGTTATCCTTACTTTCAGGAAAATACTTTTCAAAAAGGTGAATCGCTTCTTCATAGTTCCCTTGACCAAGCAAGCAATCACCCCAATTCCAGTATGCCTCGTCTGATTTTGGATTAATTTTTATCGCTTTCTTGAATTTTCCAATCGCCTCTTCATATTGTTCTTGGAGTTGCAAGCAATAACCCCATGCAGCAAAAGCATGATAATAATTTGGATTAAGTTTTATCGCTTTCTTTAATTTCCCAATCGCCTCTTCATATCGTTCTTGGAGACGCAAGCAATCACCCCATGCAGCATAAGCATCATGATAATTTGGATTGAGTTCGATTGCCTTTTTGTAATAAATTTCGGCTTCATCGTATTGACCTAATCCCCTACAACAATCGCCTAAAGCTCCATGAGCTGAATATGATTTGGGATTAATTTTTATTGCTTTCTTGAATTTTCCAATCGCCTCTTCATATTGTTTCTGATCACGCAAGCAGGCACCCCAGCTCCAGTATGCCTCGCCTGATTTTGGATTAAGATTTATTGCTTTTTTGTAATTTATTTCTGCTTCATCGTACTGACCTAAGTCCCTATAGCAATCTCCTAAAGCCCCATGAGCTGGATATGATTTTGGATCAAGCTTTATCGATTTTTTAAATTTCCCAATCGCCTCTTTATATCGTTTCTGATCACGCAAGCAGGCACCCCAGCTCCAGTATGCCTCGCCTGATTTTGGGTTAATTTTTATCGCTTTCTTGAATTTTCCAATCGCCTGTTCAAATCGTTCCTGATCACGCAAGCAAGCACCCCAACTCCAGTATGCGACCTCTGATTTTGGATTAATTTTTATTGCCTTTTTGTAATGTTGTATTGCCTTCTCATATTGACCTGATAGCCTATAACTCTCTCCCATAACCCCAAAAGCCTGATAAAATTTTGAATTAGTCTTTAAAATATTTTCACAAACTTTAATTGCCTCATCGTACTGATTTTTATCTGTATAATTAAAGGCTTCTTCTATTAATTCTTTTTCTTTGGTATCAATTATTGTACCTTTCTCACCATTTATCGTTGAATCTATGCATAATTCAATTATTTTGCAGTAATCAGGATTATGAGTCACAAAATCAGCTGTTTGAACGATGAGTTTTTCGTAAGGGGTAGTTGGCCTCTCCACGTTAATATTTGCTTTAACCTTACTCCTTTCTTTAACGATAGCACTCGGTGAATAAAGCATTAATAATAATTCCATGATCCACCGGGTTTCTTCCCTGTGACTGCTGTCTCTCATCTG
>JAGGYV010000190.1 GCA_021162325.1 Desulfobacteraceae bacterium
AGAATACGAAAGAGAATAATTAATAATTAAGATGCGACCCTGTCGAAGTTTTTTCGCCGCGTCAGCGGCTTCGTTCAACCAAGCAATTAACCCGACCGGAAATGAGGAGATTGCGCTTTATGAAAGCTAAAGAATTGCCGTAAGGATAAAACAAGAATTGATTCCGGCGGATATATATATTAAAATAGGTGATAACTTTTTAACTTAAATAACCGTGGGTTCCAAACATGACCCGCATTATGCGACCTGCTATCATAGATGTTGAGGCATCCGGCTTTGGATCAGACAGTTATCCCATTGAAGTCGGTGTTGTTTTGACATCCGGAAAACGCTACTGCCGTTTGATTATTCCGGTGGCCGAATGGATCCATTGGGATGAGCAAGCGGCAAACGTCCATGGCATTACAAGGGATTTTTTGAAAAAAAACGGCAGGCCGGTGACGGAAGTTGCCATGGCGCTCAATAGCCTTCTGGCAGGCAATACGGTCTATTCTGATGCCTGGGGGGTTGATTTGCGCTGGATAACCCGGCTGTTTTACACGGCTGGTATTTATCAGCAGTTTAAGGTCAGTGCTCTGGAAAACATATTATCGGAAGCCCAGATGAATATCTGGCATGAGACCAAAAATCAAGTATTGACGGTGACACCTTTAAACGGCATCGCGCCAGTAATGATGCTTTGGTTATTCAGGAAATCTATGCAAGAACGCTTAGTCAGAATACTGATTGAACATTCAATGTATCGATCATATTAGGGTCGAAAAGAGCGAAACAGGGGTCGATGTCTATGCTTGGGATTAAAATCTTTAAAAAGCAGTAAGTTCTCTCGGCCCCAAATTCCAAAAGAATAAGGGATCTTTCAAAAATTCTTGCATTTTGAAAAACGGCTTTGTATGCTTACGTAACAATGTTTACGTAAGCAAGAAGGGGGTCTTTATGGATAAGATTTTATCGTCACGAGTAGATGAGGCAGTCATACAACAGGTTGGCATATTAGCCCGTGAACTCAATACTTCCAAGAAAGCCGTTATTGAATCAGCTATCAGGCTGTATTCCGAGCAGACTGGTTTAGGGGAAAAAATTGATGTATTTGAAAATACATGTGGTGCCTGGAAAAGATCAGAAACGCCGGAAGAAAGCATTTCAAGAACTCGTTTGGTTTTTAATAAATCAATAGAAAGGCATCATAAATGAGAGCTTATATTGATTCGGATGTTCTTATTTGGCATCTTCGAGGCGAAAAGAAAGCCAAGCATTTATTAAAGCGACTTCGGGATCAAGAGCGTTACGATCTTTATACAGGAGCGATGCAACGTGCGGAAGTTGTTTTCTTTATGAGACCTGAAGAGGAAAATGAAACAGAATTATTTTTGTCACAGATTAAAACAGAGTCAGTGGATCAAAGGATTATTGATGTAGCTGGGGCATTATATCGTAAATGGCACCCTGTACATGGAATTGACGCCAATGATGCAATTCTTGCTGCTACTGTGATGCAGACAGGGGGCCGTATCTATACTCTGAACACCAAGCATTTTCCGATGTCCGAAATAAATGTCCAAAAAGGATGGACGTGAAGCTGATCTTTAATTGGGTGAAAAATGCGATATTGTCCATGAAAACACCCTTGGTTGGAGAGAGGGTGTTGAATTTCATTTCTTTCTTAAAAACATGATACAAAAAACCAGCGGGATTATCGGTTTATTGAAGATTTGCGTCTGCTTCCTTATCCGAATGCTTTTGAAAAAGGATAGCCGCTGATCATCTGAACGCCCTGCCCAAAACAAACGGCAGTTACGGAAAAACATTAACCACCGATTCTTCAAATTCTTAATTATTCCATGTGCGGCGGATTACGCTGCGCTAATCCGCCCTACAGGTACTGTTTTGTAACGAAGGCCCTTAGACCGCCATAGCCGTGATTTTGGTCATGAAAATTTGGAAGACTAAAGCATTCCGCTACATGGCGTTACGACAAGCCCCAAACCATACAAACCGTAGGGTGGATTAGCGAAGCGTAATCCGCCGTATGGGTACGGCTTTATAACAAAACACAATGAAAAAGGGTGACAGCGTCGCATAAACAAAATATGTGGGGTCAGATTTTTCTGACAGGTGAAATCTTTTAAAATGACCTTGTAGGACAAACACCTACAAAAAAATTAGCATTTTACCGATACCGTAAACGTTAATTTTTTGGTATATACTCAATTGACGTTTTGTTATCGATATGGGGCAGGCAATCAAGTGGGTGATTATTCTTGTACTGCGGAATTTTTGCATCCCACTTACTTGCCGGTTCAATCGGCGCATTACAGCGAATAAAAAATTTATCCGGAATTTATAAACAAGAATAAATGGTGCCGGCTCTTGATGTTAGGGGGACCGTTTTAATATGACTCGCTCAGTAAAGTCACAGTGTGAAAGAATTAAAAAAAAGGATAAAGAGAGAGAGAGGCAAGGCAAAAAAAATTGAAAGATTTAATTCATAATTCAAGCTTTGACACCAGCTACTTATTCTCTTCTTCTGTGGTGCGGATATGTTGCTCCCATGCCAGATCACAAATTTGTTTGCAAGTACTGTAATCAAATCCACGGTAGCTTAAAAAAGAATAAATTTTTTTGTTAAATTCATTTCTTTCAAGCTTTTCCAACCGGCTCAGCCGTGGGGAAACAGCGGCCCATGCGGATTCTAATTCATTAAAATTCTTGAGCGCCTTTTTGATAATTTGTTCATCAATTCCTTTTTCCTTTAATTCCCCTGTTAGCGCATAACTTCCTTTTGGTTTGAAACGGCACCGGTTTTCAATCCAGAGACGGGCGAAATCAAAATCATTGATATATTCATTGGCTGCCAGTCGGGATAGGGTGCTCATCACTGCTTCCGGTGAAAAATTTTTCCCTTTTAAATATCTTTCAATCTCCATCCGGCTTCGGGGTCTGAATCCTAGATAAAAAAGGGCCCGGGAGTAGGCTGTATCCTGTTCGTCTGCCTGTTTCAGATCTTCAATTTTTTTCTTGGTGAGTTGTTCCCGAGGTTTGAGGGTGGCTGTAAGCTCACGATTCAATGAAAACGCATACGCTTCGTTGATAAAAATATTGAACCGATTCCTGTTTTTTTTTTGAACCGTTATTGACGTGATGACACTCGGCATATGACCATCAGAACTTTACATTATATTTACGAAGTAGATAAAGGGGTTGAATGCCCGGGGGCCTGGGCGTGTGAAGAATCCTCGTTATTTTCCGGCTCGGTCGCTGTTTCGCCGGGGGCGGTTGCGGCCTCATCGAATTTAATATTTGAGAGTTCATTTAACGCTTTTCTGATTTCACGCGTCCCTTCGACAAAAACTTGATGAACGTCTGCATATTGCTGTTTGACATTGCGCAGACGGAATCGGCCATTCGTTTTTTTGAGGTATTTGTAAGTCAGTTCCCGGACAGCCTGCCAGTTGTCTTTGCGGGTTTGGGTGTCAAGGGGTATCCGTTTGTCGATATTTTTTAAATAATTTCGATGAAAGACCGACTTAAAGTATCTCAAGGGGGCAAGCATCCAGAAAACCATGCAGAGACAGGTCGCGACACCACCGGCGCCAATGGCCACAGGGTCATAAAAACCACTGAGTAAACCGGCGGAAGCACCTGTAAAAATTGCAGCGATTCCGGCAATCAGGCTGATCATTATCCCGATCGCGCCAAATCGGCCGTTAAATCGTCTAAGCTGTTTCCGATAACTGAGAATGGCTTCCATGAGGAGATCCAGGCGTTCGGCATGGGTTTCAACAAATGTTGCCAGGTTATCCAGCCGGTATCGGGGTGCATCTAAAACTGAATTTTTTAATTTTTGTCTCTGGTTTTCCAGGTTATGTAAAAAACCACGATTTCCATCAGGGGTGACATAATTTTGAGCCGCCCTGGATGAATAGGTCAGAAGGATGGACGGAATGTCCTTGCGTCCCGTAATCTGTGATAAATTCCAGCACAAAGTGCCGTAAACCTGAAGCAGATCACTTAATGAAGAACATTCATCGATTCGATTTAGGACAAACAGCACCCTGTCTTCAAATGTTCGGGAGGTAATGGTTTCCCTTAAGCTGGTATGGGATTCTCTGACCGTCCCGGCTTTATGCGGGTCAAACAGCACAAGAACAAGATCGGCGAGTTGGGCAAGATCACCGATCACTTCCTGGTAGTTATAACCTCGGTCGCGTTCCGTGATGCTGTCGAGCATGCCGGGGGTGTCAATAAGTGCCAGATTTTTTAAAAACGGGGAGTTGACTTTTTTAAGCCGAAAATGGGCGGCAAATCGCTGGCCGTGTTTTTTGAGTATTTCAAACGGATAATCCGGATCATTGAGCAGGAATTTGCCGTCACGTTCCTGGGTAACTTGAATTTCCTGATTGTCATCAGCTGCGTCACCATAGGTGATGATTGTAAAAGAGTCATCCGTGGGTGCCTGACCGATCGCCTGAATGTCCGCACCCATAAATTCATTAATCAGGGTGGATTTTCCCGAAGAATAATTGCCAATAATCAGAACCATTGGCCGCCATTTGATGGTGGATTCCAAAGGAACATCGCTGTAGCCGTATTCCTTTGCCGCCGGTGTCAGGTTTTTTTCGACCGTGGCGACCATTTCAGCCCGAAGCGAATTTATATAGTTTTCGCGGTACATAACTGTCTCCTGTTTCTGGCAATGCGATCATCCGAATGATAAATTCTACAGCAATTCCTGTAAAGCAACTAGTAAACTCTATATCAAAGTCTTATACTCGTAACAATAAAATGTTTAGCAAAACAATAGAATTATGTTGTTTTTATGCTGTTATTTTGATAATTTTTATATTCAAAATAATTACACATAAAAGGATATGAAAATGCATCAAAATATTCCATCAAAAAATGTCCGGCTGAATGTTCAGATTCCCTTTGAGCTGAAAGGCAAGCTTGCCTGGGCAGCTGACGTAGAAGGGAAGAAATTGTCCGCTTTGGTCAGGGAGTTTCTTGAAGATCGGCTGGCACATATCAAACAAAAGGAATTTGAAGATAA
>JAGGYV010000198.1 GCA_021162325.1 Desulfobacteraceae bacterium
ACCATATCCGGGCCAGTCTGTCTCAAAAACCTTATCTGTATATCTCCTGGCAACATCCACCGTGCCATCAGAGCTGCCGCTGTCAAGCACAATAATTTCATCGGCGATTGTTGAAACAGACTGAAGGCATGTTTCAATCCGATCCACTTCGTTCTGGGCGATAATAATCACAGATAATGAATATGATTTATTTATATTCAACATACTCTTTTTCTTCCACCAGATCAGACCCGAATTTCAAATTAATCTCTTTCTTGACTACCGAACGGTCATCGTTGATGAAATAGACACTGCGGGCCAGTTCGATAAATTCATTGTCAAAGGCGTGAGCGGCTTCCTTTAACCGGATTCGGTCTTCTATATCCCATAATTTCAAATTAATTGCCTCCAGCCGCGTAAATTCATCAGAAGTTACGTCAATGCCTTCAGCATCCATTGCTTTGACCAGAATATCATATTCCTTTTGAATATTTTTCAACTTTTCCGCATTTTTTATTTTCCTTCGCTTAATGGACAATATGGATACTTTATCAACCAGTTCACCAATGGATACCTCAACCTTCATAAACATTTTTCCCTTTTTAGTGTGGTTTTATTGATCCAAAACAGATAATAGATTGATTTTTTAGAAAAAATCATATAGATTTATGTTTTTGTGTCAAGCAAAATATAATTTTTTAATTGGGTCAAGACATTACTTTATACAAGATTAATATATCATCTTTTTTAATGCCAATATAAAAAAATGCCCAGAATTGAAGCGAAAAAAATCTGTTTAATCCGAACTTCCGCACTCGGGGATACGAGTCATGCATTGGGCCTTGTCAATGGACTTCGCAAAGGCTACCCCGACGCCCATTTAACATGGGTGCTGCAGACACTCCCCTATGATATGGTCAAACACCAGAAAAACATTGATCAGTTCATCACCTTTAACCGGAATGGAACCCTTAAAGATTGGCTAAAGCTCTTCCGGCATCTGCGTAAAAAATCCTATGATCTGGTCATTCTGCCCCAGGTCAGTGCCAAGGTCAGCCTGATTACTCTGTTTATAAAGGCGAAAAACAAACTTGGCTTTGATTTCAAACGGTCCAAAGAACTGCACTGGCTGGTAACCAATCAGAGGATTCCGTCTGCTCCCATGCGCCATGTGCAGGACCAGTTTTTTGAATTTTTAGATTATCTGGACATCAAAGATTATCCTGTTGAATGGAATTTTATATTCACAGCAGAAGAAAAAAAATGGCAGCATTCTTTTTTTGACCGCCTGAAACGGCCGGTCATCGGTTTTGTGATTGCATCATCAAGCAGGGATAAAGATTGGGATCTTGAAAAATATGCACACGTCATTGATTATGTGGACCAGACGCTGGATATGCAGCCCATGCTCATTGGCGGACCCAGTGCACTTGAAAAAAACAATGCGGAAAAGATCTGCCGACTGTGCCGGAAATCCCCTGCCATCGCCCTTGAAAAACCAATCCGCACCACTTTGCTGCAAATTGCCGGCTCCCGAATCATTGTGGCCCCGGATACCGGTCCTCTGCACATGGCAGTCGCTTTAAATGTTCCGACCATCGGCCTGTACGGATATTCCGATCCCAGAAGATGCGGACCTTACCGAAAATTTCATGATTTACTGATCGACAAATACAATAATCCGGGTGAAGAGAATATGCCCATCACCCGTAAAACAAAGCCCGGACGGATGGCACGGATATCTCCCAAAGAAGTGATTGAAAAGATTGAACTGGGGTTGGAGAGGTATTCGATATAGCATAAACAGGCCTTGCATGAAGCCCGGAGGACATGGTTTACGAATCACTACAGACTGATTTGATAATAATCAGTACTCAATTTTCATACTCTTAATCTTGACGGCAAATTAAATACGAAATGACGGAAATTCAAACTTTTCAATCATATTACATCGGATCAAAGATAAAGCTAACACAGCAGCATAAAAGCCAGCTGGTATCCTGCTTTGAAAAACCGATGCAACCAGCGGAAGCTGTTTTGGGCGGCCGGGCGGCTGTGACGACAATCCAGCTTAAAGATATCGGACCGGCAATTGTTAAAAACTATACCCGGGGCGGCGTGATCCGGCATTTTAACCGCAATACCTATCTGAAATTTTCACGATACCGATGTCAGTCTGAGTATGAACTCCTGCTGTTTCTTGATCAGCTCGGTGTCAGCGTCCCGCAACCCATTGCGTTTGGATACCAGGGAAGCCTCTTCTACCATGCCTGGCTGGTCACCCGTGAAATTCAAAATGTATCCACCCTTGCTGAATTCAGCCGACAAAACCCGGACAAAACCCGCACCATGATGCAAAATCTGGCACGGCAACTGGGTATTTTAATTGAAAACCATATCCACCACGTGGATCTTCACCCGGGAAACGTCCTAGTGGACGATCAGAACAACCTGTTTATCATTGATTTTGACAAGGCCCAAACCACGCCTCAAAACCGGCATAAATTACAAAAAAAATATATCCGCAGATGGCAGCGTGCGGTTTTAAAATATAAACTGCCCGCTGTACTTAATAATATTGTTGAGACTTAAAACCAAATGAAATTCAATAATTTGTGCAATGCAATAATGACAAACTCGTAAAAACGCATTTAATCACTGAGACAAATATTTTAAAATAACGTTTTTTCTCTGTGGTAAGAAAGGATTAAGAATGGGCCAAAAAATTATTGATTTATCCATTGCCATTGAAGCGGACCTGCCGAGTGATCCGGAAATGATGATCCCGCAAATCGACTATATCACTCACGCGCAGGGCGCTGAGCAAATGGAACTATTTTTCCCGGGACTGAAAAAAGAACAGCTCCCCAAAAGCCTTGGATGGGCGATTGAATTCGTCCATTTAACCACCCATTCCGGCACTCACTTAGATGCCCCGTTTCACTATCATCCCTTCATGGATGGCGGTGAAAAAGCCATGACCATTGACGAAGTCCCCTTAGAGTGGTGTTTTGCTGATGGCGTTGTCCTTGATTTCAGCCACAAGCCGGACGGAGACCGTATTACCGCCAAAAATATAAGAACCAAACTATCAGAGATCGATTATCAAATCAAACCGCTTGATATTGTACTGATTCGAACCGGTGCGGACGCATTCTGGGGAAGTGCGGAATATCTGGTTAAAGGGGCCGGCATGACCCGGGAATCAACGCTTTATCTTTTGGACCAGGGCGTTAAAATCGTCGGGATTGACGCATGGTCCTGGGACCGCCCCCTGCCTTTTCTGGCCGAGGAATTTCAAAAAACCGGGGACCCGTCCGTCATCTGGGAAGCGCACTTTGCCGGCATTGAAAAGGGTTATTGTCACATGGAAAAAATGACCAACCTATATCAAATCCCCGTGTCCCACGGATTTAAAGTAGCCTGTTTTCCGATCAAGATTAAATCCG
>JAGGYV010000289.1 GCA_021162325.1 Desulfobacteraceae bacterium
AAACAATGATAGCCCAGCGAGACAAATTGTGTGAATTGTCTTCCACGCAGATTGTCCGGATACCATGTGCGCGGTCGCGCACCGTCGAGCCTCCCCTTCTGCACAGCAAAGAGTTCTTCGATTTTTTCTCTCAGCCGATAGTTTTCAAGTGCTGTAAATGTGTCCATAGTCTGATTGCTGACAAGGGCGAAATAGCCAAAGTACTTCTTTGCTTCGGTAATGGCCTTGTCGTTGAATCCCACCTTCAGCTGCCCCCCACGCCCCTTTCTGGAACAGGTCAGGTACTTGTCTATTTTCTTTTGCGCTGATTCCGTGAACTCGATTTTTCCTCCTTCTATTTGCGCTTTCAGTTCAAGCAGGTCCTTACGGAAGGCGAGTTCTTTCTTGGCTTCGTTGTCGGGGGAATAGTAAATATGCACATACAGACGGCGCGAGATCGTTTCTTTTTCACCGGCGACCTTGCCGTTGCGTGATCGCTGGCGTGCCCGGCTGAACTGGTGCATTCTGAGCGAAGTTGCTCCGCAAATTGACGGGTCGAACGGACAAGTGCTGGACATACCCGCCAGCGTTGCACGGAGCGCATCAACTGTCTCGCGGACCCAGATAATATTTGGATCAACCAGGGTCAGAAACTTCACATTACGCAAGGCGAATTCCATCATGTTCTTCTGGCTGTAGTAGCCGTTATCGGTGACGATCAGAGGTTTTTCCAGATTGAGACACTTGAGTTGTGTCAGAGTGTTTTCAATAGATATGACATCCGGAATATTACCGGGTTGCTTAGTGAAGGCCATCGGTTCGCGAGTATTCACGGAATATAAGGTCAAAAGCTTGATCGTATTGAGCCCGTCGCCATCCTTGTTGAACCCCTGCCGTGCCTCTGACTGATTTTCAGAGTAGGTCGAGATAGTGGTAGAGTCAAACGCCAGCACAGGAGATTCTCCCAGGCGTTCAGCCCGAGCTGAAAAATAGCACTGAACGCCGTCTTCATTGCGACCAACATCCTTAAACAGTTTGCCATACACGTCTTCAGTGATCACCTCACGATATGGAAGAGGGTGCATCACCTGCCAACTCTCAAGGCGCGGCAGCGTGTTGCCACCGGAACCGATCCAGTAGCGTGCGATAGAAAGTATCTTTGCCGCATCACCCTCGCAGAATGAAGCACGTACATCATCGTCAATGCCGGAAACCTTGCCAACCCATTCCAGGATGTCCGTGAGGCCGGTATGCTGACGTGTTGCATCGGCAAGGCCTCCTTCGCCTTTGCGTTTTTTCGGACGAGTCGGCACAATTTCTTGTGTTCCCGACTTGATTTTTCCATTGAGCTTCTGACTGACCGTATAGGTCTTTCTGGTCTTTTCGTCGTAGGCCGTAATCCGTTTATAGATGTAAATATCGCCATTCGGACGCTTTTCACGCCGTTCCCCGACGTGAGTTTTTCCTGTTATTGGTTTAGCCATGAATAAAATCTCCTTTAAAATGTGCGTATAATTATAATACGTACACTCTAAAAAGCAAGAAAAAAAGCACGGTTTTTCAACTAAACCGTGCTTATGGAGTTGTTTTTTTGGCTTAAAGTGTGCGCTTTATCCGATTTTCAGGATTATAAAGACAAAGGCGTCTCATCCTGTATTTACGGGGAAGGCGTTTTTTTTGTGGAATTTTGAAAACATTCATTCACGCTGTATATCGTTGTCCAGAAACAAGAGGGGGATGAACTCCTTATATATAAATACCCTTGACATCGGACAACAATTTCAGTAAAAGTAGTGTTATGAACTACTTTATTCGGAGGAGGGGGGAAGGATAATTATGATAAAAACTATCACAGCTTCAAATGCGAATCGCGAATTTTCCAAATTACTTCGGGAGGTGCATAAAGGAGAAGAAATCACCATACTATCTCGGGGAACACCCGTGGCAAAAATAACTTCCGTGAATTCGGTTGTGCTGCAAAAAAATGCAATGAAAAAACTGCTGCTGTCCCGCCTGAAAACTCAGAAAGTAACTGGTTCCCGAAACTGGACCCGTAATGAACTTTACAAGAATTCATGATACGCGTTGCCCTGGATACCAATATACTGGCTTATGCCGAAGGGGTCGGAGACTCGCCCCGCTGTGCCCGGGCCATACAACTTATAGAACGATTACCACCTGAACAAGTTGTGCTTCCCACGCAAACTCTTGGAGAGCTTTTTCGGGTTCTTACCGGAAAGGCCAAACGGGAGGCTGCGCTTACACGTGAAGCCATTATGGCCTGGACGGACAGTTTTGAAGTTGCAGACTCATCCTGGTCGGCTTTTCAGAGGGCTATGGATTTGGCGATTGATCACAGGCTTCAAATTTGGGACGCACTCATTATGGCGGTGGCTGCGGAAAATCACTGCCGCTTACTGCTGAGTGAAGATTTGCAAAACGGTTTTACCTGGAACGGCATTACCGTGATAAATCCCTTTACCGAGACTTCCTCCCCGCTGCTCGACAATATTTTAAAAATCGGATAATGGATTTTTTATATAATTTGTCAAAAATATCCCTGTTTATATCGGGCAACTCAAACTTAACTGGTCAGCATATTCCATCCCATCTTAGACAATACTGCCAGTCATTCTGTTCTGATGGTTTGATGCGCATACAATTTCCCTCATGAATAAATCCTTTATCTTTGGAATTATTCATCATTCATAAATATTCGCCAAAGGTAAAAGATTGTAAGAGCAAGAACAGTTCGTCGTCCAGCTTCCCCAATAAAAAAATAAATCGAAAAAAATAAAAAAAAGACTTTCTTTTTTTATTTAAATCGAGTATTAATTATTGGTTCAAAATTTGAACCATCCATAATGGATATGCATCATTATAAAATATAACCCGTCGTGCCGTGCATGACGGGTTTCGTAGTTTGAAAAACTTAACAATGACCGGCAGCCGATTTGACAAGATAACAGGCGCCTGAAAAATAAATCTTAATAAATAGTTTTGGGAAAATGAAAAAAACACAAAATATATCCATAAGAAACATTGCCATTATTGCCCATGTTGATCATGGTAAAACCACCTTAGTGGACGCCATGTTCAAGCAGAGCGGGCTGTTCCGTGAAGGCCAGGCGGTTGACGACCGCCTCATGGACAGCATGGACCTGGAAAGAGAACGGGGCATCACCATTGCCGCCAAAAACTGCGCCATCAACTGGAACGGCACCAAAATCAATATCATTGACACCCCGGGCCATGCGGACTTCGGTGGTGAAGTAGAGCGGGCGCTGTCCATGGCGGACGGAGCCATCCTCCTGGTAGATGCTTCCGAAGGCCCCCTGCCCCAGACCCGGTTTGTTCTGGACAAAGCCCTGCAAAGCGGACTTAAAATCATCGTGGTCATTAACAAGATTGACCGGGACGATGCCCGCCCCGCCGAAGTTTTAGACGAAGTTTACAGCCTGCTGATTGACCTGGATGCCACGGATGAACAGATCGAATTCCCCTATCTCTATGCCATCGGCAGAGATGGTGTTACCATGACATCCCCGCAAGAAACGGAAAAGGATCTCCACCTGCTCATGGATATGATTATAGATGAGATTCCCGCGCCGGTTTCCAATGCGGGTGCGCCATTCCAAATGCTGGTTTCCGACCTGAGTTATTCGGATTATATGGGCCGCCTGGCTATCGGCAAAGTCATCAACGGGTCGGTGGCATCTAAAAAAGACCTGGTCTGTCTTCATGAAGACGGACAACAGATCCCCTTAAAAGTTTCCAAGCTTCAGGTTTACAGCGGCCTGGGACTAGAAGACGCTGTTGAAGTCCATGCCGGCGATATCATTGTTATTTCCGGCATCGAAGATGTGAACATCGGCGACACCATCTGCACCGGTGAAAACCCGATCGCCCTGCCCCGCATACGGGTGGACGAACCCACGGTTTTTATGAAGTTTACCAACAACACGTCTCCCCTTGCCGGCCGCGACGGTAAGCTGGTGCAGGCCAGTAAAATCCGCGCCCGACTGATCAAGGAAAGCCTCATGAACGTTTCCATGCGTGTGGAAACATCCGATGACAAGGAAAGCTTTATTGTCAAAGGAAGAGGCGAATTTCAGATGGCGATTTTGATTGAAACCATGCGCAGGGAAGGATTTGAACTCTGTGTGGGACGACCCCAGGTTATTTTCAGATATGACGACAATGGCAAAAAACTCGAACCGTTTGAGAACCTGCTGATTAACTGTGAAACAGTATACAGCGGTGCCGTGACCGAAAAGCTGCTAAAACGAAAAGGCAGCCTGACCCGGATGACACACAAAGACAATGGGCGGGTCCGCCTGGAATTTTCCGTTCCTTCCCGCGCTTTGATCGGGTACCGGGACGAGTTTCTGACTGACACCCACGGCACCGGCATCATGAATTCCTCTTTTGCAGGATATGAAAAATATAAAGGGGATTTCCCCAGCCGCTTTACCGGTAGCCTGGTCTCCGACCGCCAGGGAAAAGCCGTGCCTTTTGCCTTATTTAACTTAGAAGCCCGTGGGAAATTACTTATCCAACCCGGCGACGACGTCTATGAAGGCGTGATTGTCGGGGAACACAGCCGGGGCAATGACTTAAATGTCAATCCCTGCAAAACCAAAAACCTGACTAACATGCGGGCTTCCGGCAAAGACGATGCCGTTACTATCTCACCAGTGCTTCCCATGACCCTGGAAAAAGCCATCCAGTTTATCGGTGATGATGAAATGGTAGAAATCACGCCTAAAATTGTCCGGTTAAGAAAAGCCATTCTTTCCGCTCATGGCCGAAAGGTGGTTTTGCGACAGGGCGAGGTAGCATAGATACAAACCTCTGAATCGTCCATTTGCTGTGTTATAAAGGGTTCGCAGTATAAACGCATACAGCTTCACCCTTTATGCCTTGCAAATGGACGATTCAAATATTTGTATAATGATAATTCAAAAATAACAATTTAAGAAAATAGCTGAAATAATATTTTTCAGACCAAAGAAGAAAAATTAATGAGTTTTGACAATTTAGGTTTAAACGACCATATATTAAAAGCTGTTGAGAAAATGGGGTTTACCGAACCCACCCCGATCCAGAAAAAAGTCATTCCTGAGATCATGAACAGCAACAAAGACATCGTGGGCCTGGCCCAGACCGGCACCGGTAAAACAGCTGCTTTCGGGCTGCCCATGATCCAGTTGATGGATTTTTATTCCCCGCACACCCAGGGGGTGATTATATGCCCCACCCGCGAGCTTTGCATTCAAATTTCCGGTGATTTCAAGGAATTCACCCGGTATGTTAAGCCTGCAAAAATCGTTTCCGTCTACGGCGGCACCAGCATTGAAAACCAGATCCGGCAGGTTAAAAGAGGTGCCCATATTATTGTGGCCACCCCCGGCAGACTGCTGGACCTGATCAAACGAAATGTGGTCAAAATTTCAGAGGTGTCCTTTGTGGTGCTGGATGAAGCAGATGAAATGCTGAACATGGGGTTTTCGGAAGACCTGGACGCTATTTTAAGCAAAACGCCAAAAGATAAACGAACCATGCTGTTCTCTGCCACCATGCCCAGAGCCGTAACAAAAATTTCATCCAAGTATATGAATGAATCTATTGAAATTACGGCCGGCAAAAAAAACAGCGTTGCCGCAAATATCATTCACAACAATTACGTGGTACTGGAAAAAGAAAGATATCCGGCATTAAAACGGATCATCGACTATGACCCGGATATTTACGGCCTGATTTTCTGCCGGACCAGAAACGAAACCCGCCAGGTTTCTGAAAAACTGATGAAAGACGGCTACAACGCGGAAGCTCTTCACGGCGAACTTTCCCAGGCCCAGCGGGACAATGTCATGGGCAGATTCAGAAACAAAAGCCTCCAGCTCTTAGTGGCAACCGATGTGGCGGCCCGGGGACTGGATGTGGATGATATTTCCCATGTCATCAACTACAATTTTCCGGATGAAGCAGAAACGTATACTCACCGAAGCGGCAGGACGGCCCGGGCCGGAAAATCCGGAATTTCTATTGTCCTGATGAATACGCGGGAACGGTGGAAAATGGGGGCAGTAGAACATAAATCCGACATTAAGTTTACCTACGCCAAGGTTCCCAGCGGATATACCATTTGCGAAAAACAACTGTATGCCATGGTCAAAAAACTGGTGGCCGTTGACGTCAACCACGAAGAAATCGGTAAATTTCTGGACCCGGTATATGAGACCCTGGCTGATCTGTCTAAGGAAGAACTGATTCAGCGGGTTATTTCCATTGAGTTCAACCGGTTTCTGGATTATTATAAGGGCGCTAAAGACATCAATGCCAGCAGCGGGGCCAGCAACAAGCCTGGTGCAGGGAAAAAAACCGGTGTAAAAAAGTTTTCCAGAAATAAACCCGGCACCTATAAGGACAAAGGCCCGCGCAAAAACTACGGTGCCCGAAAAAATGGGGATACCCGGAGTTTTTTCATTAATGTCGGCCAGCTGGACAATATTCAGAAAGGGGCCATTACCCGGCTGCTGTGCGATCAAACGGGCATCAACAACGCCCAGATCGGCAAAATTGAGATTTTAAGGGAATTTTCTTTTTTTGAAATTGATACCCACGTGGCCGATACTGTGCTCAGCTCAATGAAACACGCAAAATTAGACGGCCGGGACGTGATGGTCCAGCTTGCACAGAGAAAAAAGCCCAGAACTGGGGCGGGTTCCGGGGCTAAGACGAAAAACGTTAAAGGACCCAGGATCAAGTCCAATCGCTTTGCAGAAGGCGTTAAGACGACAAAAAAGCGTTAAATTGCTTACAATCTTTTTTTATTCCCGGATTTGCTATCAACATATCCGGGCCGGTCAGCTTTTTTATATTTTGCAATACATTTCAACGAAAGCTGCCGACATGCACCAAAGCCAATCTTTGGCTGATCGCTCTCCGTTAATTGGTGGCTGGTTATCGGAAAAGCGCTTTTTCGATCACGCCACACACGTAAAGGAGAGTCATATGAACATGTACATTGGAAACCTTGCCTACAACGTCACGGAAGAAGACCTGACCGAAGCTTTTTCGGAATTTGGAAACGTTGAAAGTGTCAATATTATTAAAGACCGTTTTTCAGGCCAATCCAAAGGCTTTGGTTTTGTAGATATGCCGGATAACTCAGAAGCCGATAAAGCCATTAAGGCATTAAACGGCAAAGACATCAAGGGCAGGGACATTAAAGTCAACCAGGCCAACCAGAAAACCAAGGGCAAGAAAAAAACCCGCCGGCCCAGATATTAGATTAGCAACCATCTGATCCGTGAAGTTCGGTTCAAAAAACAATAAAAGACCGCCACCCCGATCACCCGGGACTGGCGGTCTTTTTTATTTTTTGGTATGCTTCTTTTCGACAAACAACCTGATTCTGAAATAACTTTCTGAATAGACCCGAAGACAATTTTTTTTATCTCTTTACGGAAAGGGATGAGTTATGATTATTATGTCATTGCGAGCCACGCCATTGGCGTCGCAGGAACGGCACGACATCAAACAATCTCATTAAAGTCAGTGGCTTACTTCGTCGCTCGGTATGTTCTCAAAAAGTCCGGGCGCCCCATGTATTGTGATACTGACACTGGATTCCCGCCTTCGCGGGAATGACGGGCGATAGTCACATCTCGTGAATCGTCATTCCCGCGAAGGCGGGAATCCAGGAGGCTGCGGCCCGGGTGTATTGAGAAGTTACGTCGCTCGTTCCTCACTCCCCGATGACTGTATGAATTTTGGTTTTGTACAACTTCAAAAAAAAAGCCTTTACTTTCAGGAGAATCGTATGGAAACATTCTTCACGATCCACAACCTGACCACCCTGGGCATGCTCACCCTGCTCCAGGCAGTGCTGGGGTTTGACAACCTGCTGTACATCTCTATCGAGTCTCAACGCGCGCCGGTTGAAAAACAAGCCATGGTCCGGCGATTGGGCATCGGCATCGCCGTCATTCTTCGCATCATTCTCCTGTTTGTTCTAATGAAAGTCATTTCGTATTTTAAAGATCCGGTTTTTTCCCTTCACATCAAAGATATCATCCCTATGAGCAAGGCCACCTTTTATTTTGTGATCAGCGTGCTGGTGCTTACCGATTTCGTACAAAGCCGATACCAGAAAAAATTGACGAAAATGAAAAAGCTGAATATTAAATCTTAGGGCTCGTCCAAAAATAAATTTACTTGCGATATAAATTTTTAAAAAAAATTGAATATGAAAAAAAATCCGGTCATCGAAGTTAAAAACGTCTTCAAATCTTTTAAAAATGTCCAGGCTGTCAATGGCGTTGATTTTAAAATATTTAAAGGCCAGTCCGTGGCCTTGCTCGGTCCCAACGGCGCCGGTAAAACAACCCTGATGGAAATGATTGAAGGGATTCAAAAACCAGACAAAGGCGATATCCTCATCATGGGCAAAAAATGGAAAGGCAACGAGCGCGAACTCCACCGTGACATCGGCCTTTCGCTCCAGGAAACCCATTTTATTGACCGGTTGACTGTTTTCGAGACCTTAAAACTGTTTGCCGGCTTCTATGAACTCAAGCGACAGCGGGTGGATGAAATTATCCGCATCATTGGCCTTGCCGAAAAAACCAGATCGTATGTTGTCAATCTTTCCGGCGGCCAGCGGCAAAGACTGGCGTTGGGTATCGCCCTGCTCAACAATCCGAAAATTTTACTCTTAGATGAACCCACCACCGGGCTGGACCCCAATGCAAGACGGGAAATCTGGTCGATCCTGATGGATTTAAAAAAACGCTCACAAACGTCGCTGATACTAACCACCCATTACATGGAAGAAGCCGAACAACTGTGTGAACGGATTATCATTATCGACAACGGCCGCATCCTGAAACAGGGCACTTTAGAGCAGCTTCTGAAGGAGGATAACGACGATAAGATTATTGAATTTGCATTGGAGGAATCAAACCCGGCCATAGACAGGATAAGCAATCCATCGGGCTTTCAGATCCAGTGGGATGCCGACAGGGACAACGGCATCATTGTTTTAAAGCAGATAGAAAAACAATTGCCTGAATTTTTGAATTTTTTAAACCAGAATAATCTTCGGCTCCGGCACCTGGAATGCCGACGAAAAACACTGGATGACCTATTTACGACCATGACCGGCAGACGTTTGCATGAATAAACTGATTCAACAAAAACAGCTGGCCCAGCTGATTTCGGCCCATTTTAAAGAGATTATCCGACAACCGGCCGTTATTTTTTGGGGCATTATTTTTCCCATTCTCATGGCACTGGGACTGGGCATTGCATTTACCCGGCAAACCGACATTGTCCGTCATGTCGCGGTGATAGAAAACAACCAAGTGTTTACGGAAAATGCCAATAATGAATTATTAATTCATGCGTTTCTTGAAAAGCATGCGGATAAAATTGAACCTTCCAAAGATAAACCGCATCAATATAAAATCACCCTGCCGGATAAAAAATTGGGAAACACCACGTTTGTTTTTGAAAAAACAACCTGGCACAATGCCATGATTTTGTTAAAACGCGGAAACCTGGGCATTATCATGGATGAAAAAAATGGCCGGATTGAATACCATTTTGATCCCTTAAACACGGATGCCCATTTTTCCTACCTGAAGCTGTCAAAAATTTTTGGACAAAACGGCGCAGTGGTTGAAGAAGGTCTTGAAAGCGTTCACCCCCTAACAGTTCACGGCACCCGCTACATTGACTTTCTGGTGCCGGGATTGATGGCAATGGGGGTCATGATGTCCTGCATGTGGGGCATGAGTTACGGTATGATCGATAAACGCGCCAAAAAACTGCTGAGGCGAATGGTTGCCACGCCCATGAAAAAATCTTATTTTCTGATTTCCCTGATGACGGTCAGAATCACCATGAATCTGATTGAATCTACCCTGCTTTTTCTTTTTGCCTGGCTGGTCTTTCATGTCACTATCGAAGGAAGCATTGCCGGTTTATTGACCATTTTTATTGCTGGCAATATTGCCTTTGGCGGAATCGCCATTTTCATTTCCTGCCGCACGTCAAACACGGAAGTCGGCAATGGTCTGGTCAACGCCGTGGTGATGCCCATGATGGTCCTTTCCGGGGTCTTTTTCAGCTATCATAATTTTCCGGACTGGAGTATTCCCTTTATTCAAAAACTGCCCCTGACACTGCTTGCGGACGGATTAAGAAGTATTTTCATTGAAGGCGCCGGGTATTCTGAAATTATTCTTCCCACCGCCATTCTCTTATCCATCGGTATTTTCTTTTTTTCAGCAGGGCTGCGTTTCTTCAAATGGCACTAGTAGAAAATGACTTCGCTAAATACTCAAATAATATAAAAAACTGATTTCTTTTTGGTAATAGCCGGCAAGACTTGCATTCTTGCATGGAGAGATGGATTTTGACGGTGAACACTTTTGTCTGTTGTTATTTTCAATCCACAATTCAAGACCCGATACCAATTGTTCGCATCTGTCTTGTTCTCCTCTGGTTCTTTGCCCCAACGGGGATCCGCATACCAGCCTGGGGCAAAGCGTGGCAGGGTCGCATCTTAATTATTAATTATTTTCTTTCGTATTCTGTTAATCTGCCCTCTCAGCCTGCTATCATTCTGAATTATTTTTGTGATATAATTGTATCTGACTATAATACCTGCTCCAGATATACCGCCGAAATACTGGCCTAAGAGATTGTAAAAAAATAACATGGCCATTTCTGTTTATTTATGGTATCATAATAAAATGGAAACCGAAGAGGCGATACGAACCCGTTACAATAATCTTAAATGGGCATTAGACGAGAAGCTCAGGCGTTTATTTGCAGCGAATGAGGCCAAAGTGATTGGGCATGGCGGAATAACGCTTGCTCAAAAGGCGACTGGAGTTGCCCGCAACTCTATAAAACAAGGCATAAAAGAACTATCAAGCAAGAAAGAGGGGGTAGGCTCTCTATCGTCTCCTCGAATACGAAAGGTTGGTGGCGGCAGAAAAGCATCTGTTAAAAACGACAAAAAGCTTCAAACAGCATTGGAAAAACTGATTGAGCCTACCACTCTGGGTGACCCTGAATCTCCATTGCGTTGGACCTGTAAAAGTTTGAGGCAGTTGGAATCAGAGTTGTGCTCCCAAGGGTTTACTGTCAGCCATACTTCTATAGGCAATTTGCTGAAAGAAATGGATTACAGCTTGCAAGGCAACCAGAAAACGCTGGAAGGGTCCAGCAATCCTGATCGGAATGCACAGTTTGAATTTATAAATTCACGAATAGAAAAGGCAATGCGTGACGGACAACCGGTAATTTCAGTAGACACCAAGAAGAAAGAATTAGTTGGCCAGTACAAAAACGGTGGAAAAGAATTACGGCCAAAGGGCAAACCTGAACAAGTCAAAGTTTATGATTTTGTCGACAAGAAGCTGGGAAGAGTTAACCCTTATGGGGTCTATGATATGGCCGACAACTCAGCTTGGGTAAGCGTCGGCACAGATCATGACACTGCAAGTTTTGCTGTTTCTACAATTCGCCGGTGGTGGTTTGCAATGGGAAGGGGTCTTTACCCAGAAGCCAAAAAATTAGTGATTACAGCAGATGGTGGTGGAAGCAATGGGTCGAGAGTGCGCTTATGGAAAATTGAATTGCAAAAGTTGGCCAGTGAGCTAAATATACCTATATATGTTAGCCATTTCCCACCAGGAACGAGCAAATGGAATAAAATTGAACATAGATTGTTTTCGTTTATCAGTATGAACTGGCGTGGAAAGCCACTTGTCAGTCACGAAACGATTGTTAATTTGATTGCTGCAACTACCACCAGAAAAGGTCTAAGGGTGCGGGCTGAGCTCGACACTACGCATTATCCTAAAGGGATAAAAGTGACAAATGAAGAGCTTGAATCAATACAAATTGAGCGCAACAAGTTTCATGGTGAATGGAATTATTCAATTCGTCCAGTATGAATAAATATTGGCCGAGTTATTATTTTACAACCACTTAGTAGCTTTTTACTCAAAAATCTCCTGATGATTCTCGAATCTACTGAATCATCAGGAAATTAATATATTATGAACCCTCTAACTTATATTTCGCACGATCCGATACAATTTTTTGAATTAAAAGGTCGAGACATCATGATTTCGCTTAACTTTTTGATATAACACCAAATAAAAAAAATCTAGACTTTTGCATTGAATTGTTTTATAACGTCCCAAAAACACGAAATCAGGAGGCGCTATGGAGCAATTTGAGGCACGGTTCAAGCAGGTTGATGTGTTGCCGATGGTCAAACATTACATGAATGAACTTGACATGTTCAAACTTTTTACAAAATATGTTCCGGCAGCCGCCGGGAGTCTTGCAGATCACGCTGAAAGTTTATGCATATTAACAGCAAATATCATATGCGACAACAAGCCACTTTACAAGGTCCAGGAATGGCTGAGCAAATATTCCGATGGTTTTAGCGAGAAACCGGTAGAGGCGAGCCTTTTCAATGATGATCGACTCGCCAGAGCCCTTTCGGCACTTTTTAATTCTGACCGCCATTCGCTAATGACCGATGTATCCGGTAAGGCAATCGCCGTTCATAAATTAATGACAGATGAAATTCATAATGACAGCACAACGGTGACATTCATTGGCAAATACGATACGCCAGACCCGGAAGCGGTTAAGCTGAAGCATGGGCACAACAAGGATTTCCGGCCAGACTGCAAACAGATTGTATTTGGCTTAAATATCACATCCGATGGGCATGTGCCGCTCAGCTATAAGCTTTTTGACGGCAATACAACGGATGACGTCACGCACATACCGAACTGGAATGGGTTGCGCACTTTATTGGAAAAAGAGGATTTTATTTACGTAGCCGATTGCAAACTGTGCAGCCAGGAAAACCTAAACCATATTGCGAAAAATAAGGGCTTTTTTATTACCATCGTTCCGAAAGGCCGAAAGGAAGTAAAACAGTTTTTAAAGCATCTGAGAAAAAACGATGTGGAATGGAAAGATGCCTTTGAAGTCGAAAGCTCGCGTAAAAAAGGCAAGATGAATATCTATAAAACATTTGAACCTACCCAGATAAAAAACGAGTTCAGAATTATTTTTGTCCATAGCAGTTCAAAACAAGCAGAGGATGAGGGGAGACGGCGAAAAAAAACAGACAAGGCAATTGCGCGATTAGAAGAATTGTCACCAAAATTAAATGCATATCATTTAACAACAAAAAAAGAGATCAAGGCCGCTGTTGAAGATATTTGCAAACCGATCAAGGGGCTTATCGACGTTAAGGTATCAACCAAGCGCAAGCAGATTAAAGTAAAAGTCTCTCCCGGCAGGCCCTCCCTGACAAAAAGCGTCTATAAAAACAAATGGGAGTTCACACACAGTATCCAATGGGAATTAAATAAACAGGCCCTTGCCGAGGCGTCTAAAACAGATGGGATTTTCCCATTGATTACAAATACGGCCATAGAAGCCAGTGAGGTGTTGAAAAAATATAAAGATCAGCCGTTTCTTGAAAAACGCATGTATACCGCAAAGACAATTCTTGAAGTAGCCCCTGTTTTTCTTAAAAAAGAGAAACGTATTGAAGCCATGCTCTTTCTTTATTTTGTGGCCCTGATGATAGTGTCGCTCATCGAACGGAAGATTCGTATGAATATGGCAAAGGAGCAAATAGTGAAGCTGCCCATTTTGCCGCAAGGGATGAATGCTAAAAAACCGACATGGAATAATATTCGATACTTTTTTCGAAATGTCCACTACTCGGAAATAATCAGGGATGGTACATGCATACAGGCAATGGTGAAAGGGCTCAGTGCCTTGCATGAACATATCAATTGGCTTTTAGAAGTCCCCGACTCGGTGTACAAAAATCTTCAGCCCGGCTGGTGGCAGTTTAGAGAAACATGATCGATTTGTCAGTGTCTTTAGCGAGAATATTCAAAAAATATTTTTTGAAGAAGCGAAATGTAAGCTCTAAGGAGCATCGTTCTGCCCCCGAAAGGGGCGAAGTGCGCCCGGCGGCCAACAATGACTGAAGCCCAACTTGCAGCTATAAACTTTAGCCAAAACTATTCGATTTTAGCAGTGGTCCAGGCGCCTGGGACCAAAACACAAAAAACTCACAAACAATGATTCAAAAAAATAAACAGACATGATGACTTCGTAAAAAGCTTTTTATGGTGACGAATTACCACTCTATCAAAAAATAACTTGTCCATCATTTCAAGTGTTTATGGATGAGTTATTTGGAAGCTTTTCATGGTGACGAATCACCATGAAAAGCTTTTTACGAGTTTGTCAACGTTAATCAACCATAACTGGATATTCGACATAGGCCAGCGGCTAAATAACAAATCGTGCCACAAGCCGCTCTATGGTCCCAGAGGCATTACACAGAGCGTTTTCCGC
>JAGGYV010000304.1 GCA_021162325.1 Desulfobacteraceae bacterium
CACACCTTTTTATTTAAGACTCGCATAGCATGTCTGCGAATTTTTCATGAAGGATTGATTAAGTTCCTACTGTAAAATTTGTTTGGATTCGCTTAAATCGGACATGAATGCAAAAAATGCCATTATGTCCGATTTTCGATTTAATTTATACTTCATAGAATGACCTGCTATTAAATTAATGAAAATTTTTTATTCAAGATTCTGGTCATAACAGCCTAAAGACCGTGCCCTGTCTAAATATTTAATCTTTCCTTCAACCGTTTCTTTCGTGTATCTCCAGTCTTGGCACAATATTTGTAATGATTCCTACTATGGATCGGCCGTATCGTTTTTTTGGCGGGGTCGGATGTATTTATAAATAGTAGCGCATGGCGTCCTTATCGAGACAAATAAAATTAGATGAATGAACAAGGGGGTACCGGATGGAGTGGAATATCGGTAAAATCGCGACTAAGCAGGCAACTGTCATACCGGATAAAACAGCGTTTATTTTTGAAGACAAGAATATATCCTATGGGTATCTAAATGAGGAGACTAACCGGGTCGCAAACTATTTTCTCTCAAAGGGTCTGAAAAAAGGCGATCGAATTTCAGTGCTTCTGGCCAATTGCCCGGAGTTTATGGCGATCTATTTCGCTGCGGCTAAAATCGGTCTTATTTTTGTACCGTTGAACGTTCGCATGGTGGCTGATGAAGTGAAGTATCAGCTCAACGACTGCGGTTCTCGCCTGCTTGTCTTTCATGATGCGTTTGGCGGCAATGTTGAGACGATCCGGTCTTCGGTACAGGTGGAAGAGGATAAGTATCTCTGGTTGAAAATCGGTATCCCGGGCCTGCCGGAGTGTCCGGAGTGGGCTACCGATTATCATCAGGTAATTGATGGCAAGTCATCAGATGAACCACCGGTTGACAAGGCTATCGACATTGATGACCCTCTGGCCATTATCTACACTTCAGGTGTCACAGGCAATCCAAAAGGGGCCGTACTTTCCCATGGCCAGACATATTTTAAAAATTTTCAAATTATGACGTATACGGACATATCCAGGGATGATATCTTTTTGTCCCAATTGCCGCTTTTTCATTCCGGCGGGCTGTTTATCATCGCCACACCGGTTTTGTGCCGGGGCGCATCATTTGTTATGCGGCTCAGGTTTGAGCCGGAACAGTTTGCCAAGGATATAGAAAAATATAAACCAACAGTGATTTTTGCCCTGACCACCATGTGGCGCCTCATCCTGCAGTCAAAAGCGCTCGACAATATTGATGTGAGCTGTGTCAGGAATGTATTGGGCGGCGGCGAAAGGACACCCATCAGCCTGCTCGAAGAATTGGCAGAAAAAGGTCTCTTTATGCAGCAGGGGTTTGGCCAGACTGAGAACTCAGCCATGATGATGCTGCCCAAGGAAGACATTATAAAAAAGGAAGGCTCCATCGGATTGCCGGGCTTTTTTACGGATATCTGGATCCAGGACCCAAACGGGAAAAGGACTCCGCCTGGTGTTATCGGAGAGATGGTGGCCACCGGCCCCACCGTGATGAGCGGATATTGGAATCTGCCTGAAAAAACAAAAGAGACGATTGTCGATGGCGTGCTGCACACAGGCGACCTTGGCTATATGGATGAAGACGGTTATTTTTACATCGTCGACAGAGCCAAGGACATGTATCGTACCGGCGGAGAGAATGTATACCCGGCACAGATCGAAAAGATTCTGGTCGATCATCCGAAAATTGAAAATGTGGCCATTATCGGCGTGTCTGATGATCAATGGGGTGAGGCCGGGAAAGCCTTTATCGTCTGCAAGAAGGGTGAAACCATCACCAAAGAAGAAGTTCATGCGTTTCTTGACGGAAAGATCGCCAAATACAAATTCCCGGCTCACATTAAAATAATCGAAGCCCTTCCCATGACTTCAACCGGGAAAATCAGAAAAGCGGAATTGAAAGTAGGCAACCTGACTGAATAGTTTGATTTTGGCATTCCTGCATTCAGGGTTCCTGATGGATTTTTCGTAAATATTTCCGGAGATAATTACGTGTGGAATAAAACTCTTGAGAAATGCCGACGTGAGCGGATGCTGTTTATTGTTCAGGATATATTAAATTGAATAAAGAGCTTATTTAAGATGTCAGTGCCTTGGATAAGCATAGGAGAGATCACACGATGAAAGATACCAAAGAGAATAACCAAAAAATAGAACAGGCACGTCAACAATGGCAGGAAAATGTGATTTCGCCACACCTTAAGAAATTAGGCCTTCAAAAAAGTCCGACCCGGTTTTACACACCTGATGATAGTAACGGTTTCGATTTCCTTGAAGATGTCGGTTTCCCCGGTCAATATCCATTTACCGCCGGCAATTTTCCGGTACCCAAATGGCAGGCTTTTGCAGAAATGATGGCAAAGGCGGAAACACGGTTTGAGTGGGGTACCAGCGGTGCTGGGAAATACGCCGGTTTCGGGACGGCTGAGGATTATCGGGATTATTTGATCCGAATGCATTCCCTGGGACGTAAAGGCGCTCCGAACATGGCAATGGATCTGCCGACACAATGCGGTTATGATTCGGACGATTCCCATGCAGAGGGAGAGGTCGGCCGGGTGGGCGTGGCGATAGATTCCTTAAGGGATTTTGAAATCATCTACGAGCCTTATACCGGAGATCTGGATCTGGACAAAATTGCATCAAACTTTACCATTAATGCGCCTGCGGCGATAATTATCGCCATGTACGCGGCACTGGCCGAACAACGCGGTATTCCTCTTCATAAATTAAGGGGGACACCTCAAAATGACATCTTAAAAGAGTATATTGGCCGGGGTACCTATATATTTCCTCCAGGCCCGTCATTGCGGCTTTTCCGTGACACGCTTACTTTTTGTACCGAACATATGCCGAAATTTAATGTTACCAGTATCGGCGGATATCATATGCGTGAAGCCGGGGCCACAAGGACCCAGGATCTTGCCTTCAGCATGCTGATCGGCGCCGCCTATCTTCAGGCAGGGGTTGATGCGGGGCTTGATATTGATGTTTTTGCACCCCGATTTACTTTTAACGCCTTTGGTGGAAGCATGGAGTTTTATAAAGAAATTGCTTTCCAGCGTGCTGCCCGGCGAATGTGGGCACGCATGCTGAAAGAACGGTTTGGCGTAAAAAATCCAAAGGCCATGATGATCCGGCAGATTTCCACAGCTCACATAGGATGCAGCAGTACGCAGTTGCAGAGACCTTTGAATAATCTTGTCCGATCCGTTGTCGGGGCAATGGCAGCCGGAATGTCCGGCGGTATTCCGGGTGTCTATCCTCCGTTTGACGAACCGCTGGGGTTGGGGCACAGCCTGGAAGCCCAGCAGCTAGTCTATGATGGAACCCGGGTTTTAATATACGAGGCCAAGCTGGGAGAGACACTAGATCCCTGGGCCGGGTCCTTTTTTATGGAATCAATGACGGATGAAATTGAATCCAAGGCAAGGGCGGAATTCGATAAAATTGAACAAATGGGCGGGGTTGTTGCTGCCATTGATAACAGTTATATGCAAAAGGCGGTTGCCAAAAGCGCCTATGAAAAACAGAAAAAAATTGAAAACAAGGAAGAGTTTGTCGTGGGCGTCAATTGTTTTACGGGCCCTGATGAAATAGACGTTCAGGTCAACCGCAGTGTTGAAGAAGTGTATTCACCGGATTTGATGGCCAGCGCGGAGCAGCGTCAAAAAGACAGTCTTCAGCGCCTGAAAGCTGATAGGGATAACAGTCTGGTTGCCCAGAACCTCAAAAAGCTGAAACAGAACGCCGCTGATGAATCGATCAACCTGATGCCGGATATCCTTTCTTGCGTCAAGAGTTATGCCACATTGCAGGAAATTTGTGATGTGCTCAGAGA
>JAGGYV010000108.1 GCA_021162325.1 Desulfobacteraceae bacterium
CCCTTGTGGTTGCCCTTTTTTGAGAACCCATCACAAAATCAATTTTTATATTCAACCCGGACCTCACCGCTCATGAGTTTGGGCAGCAGGGTGTCGCGGAGGTTTTTGAGGGTAAGGATTTGGACTGTGTTTAGAAATATTTTATCAAAATACGTTGATACTGCTTGTTCAAATTGATGGATTTCAATTTCTTTGGGCAAAGAGATATTAATTTCCTTAAAAGTATTGGTCGTTATCGTGTCAAAAACGCTTCCATATGCTGAAGATTGCAATTCTTCAACCACATGGTTGACAATCAGGTACGTAAAGAAAAAATATTCTGAAATATTTGGCAGTATCCCGTAATTTGATTGGCTGAAAGCCATTTGCTTTGCAAGTATACAATACTTTCCGACGGTTCCTCTGGCTGAAATTACAGTTGCATATTGAGGCAACAGCTTTGCAGAGCTGTTATTTAATCCAAGTTCAGTTATGCTCTTTGCTGAATGATTTACAAATGACTTATGGTTCGATGCTATATCTCCGCCAGCTAACCAGGGGATATCGCCATCCCAGTATTCATCGATTGCCGTCTTGGGAGTTCCTCCACCGATTAATTGGATGACTTCAAGAAGGGATTTCTCTTCCCAATCATCTTTCGCTTCCTCCACAAACCACTGCCTGAAAAGCGTTTCCGCCATGGCTTCGAGGGTTTTGTTCTGCCGGTGGAGCAGGTCTATTTTGTCGTCAAGGCTGGAAAGGACGGATGCGATGGCTTTTTGTTCGGGGAGTGGGGGGAGCAGTACGGGCATTTTTTTAAGGACCGCTGCTTTAATCCCAAAAACTGTGGTGCCAGAAGCCCTGCAATCCAGTTCATATTGTCCTGTGGCACTTTGGAAATAATATTTTAAGAATGGATTATGAACGAAGTTTTTATTACCCCTTAACGTTATTATCCTTTGAGCTAAAGCGACATTCTTATCTTTTATTAATGCGACCTCCCCTAAAGGAGCTTCCGTCGTCAACACAACATCGTTTATTTCTGGCAACCCTCTTGTCATCCAAGATCGATAATCATCTGCCGCTATGAATTCATTGGGTTCTAATATTCTGCCTGCTTTAACTATATTTGCAGTAATTAAAGGAATACCGCACTCTGTTTTTTGGGGAGTTTTCCCTCTGTAATCGATAAAATTTTCGATCACATCTTCAAGGATACACTCCCTCCACCCTCTCCGATAAATCACCACCCCCTTGGTATCAATATGCTCCTTCAGCGCTTCATTGGTAATCGTGGGATAGGCGATAAAATCAAAAAAGAACGGCAGATAGGTGTCTTCCTCAAAATGGAATTTCAGTTTGGCGGCAAGAGACGCAGTGACTTTCGTCCCTTTGAGGGCGATATCCACATCGGACGCCTCTTTGTAGGTATCTATCGCACGGGAGCCAAAAAGGATCGCTTCTTCAATTTCATCATAGGATGCGATGATATCCAGCACCTGTTTCAGTTGTTCATCGGACAGTCCGTATTTCATAGAAGGTTTTTCAACTCCTCATGAAGTTTTTTCACAATCGGAAAAAATTCTTTGTGGATAAAAGCGATTGTTTCATTCAAGATAACATTGTTGTACGCATGACTTGCCAGGTTGCGTTTTTCGATTGCGCCCATCCATGTTTCCGCATCCGATATCAATTCAGCCTGAAAGGCCGTGCGAATGGTCTGTTTGCTGTTTTTCACCTGATCATAGCCTTCATTTTCCAGGTAGTCCTTCATGACATTCCAAGCCAGTTCAAACGTAAATTCAAAGCTTTGAACAAGCGCCATCTTGGTTATTTCATCTTCCAGATTTTGTTCATACCGGTCAAGAACCCGGCAAAGTGTTTGATACGCATTTGAAAAATTTTGAAATCGCTGTTTCCATCGGTCGTCATTATTCATTGTATGTCCCCCCATTCCCCGCATTGATTTTTCCAAGATTTTCCAGAATGAGCCGGTTCAGTCGTTCCTCCTCTTTCAACTGCTCCGAAAACTCCGCTTTCAATCTGGCAAATAGCTCATTAAAATCAAAATCATCTTTTTCATCCGCCAGGCCCACATATCGGCCCGGCGTGAGCACATAATCGAGTTCCTTAACACGCTCAATGGATGTAGAAGCGCAAAACCCTTTGACATCTTCGTAATCCCCGTCCGGGTTGCGCCAGTTGTGGTAGGTTTCAGCAATGGTAGAAATGTTTTCAGCAGAAAATTCTTTTGTCCTGCGATTGATTAAATGGCCCAGGTTCCGGGCGTCAATAAAAAGGATTTCATCGGTCCGGTTGCGCATTGGGTGGGGATAAACCCCACCCCTACGGTTCCGGCTGCAAAACCACAAACACGCTGGTATCTGGGTGTTTAAAAACAGTTTGGCCGGCATGTTGACAATGCAGTCTATCAGTCGGGCATCCACCAGTGCCTTGCGGATATCTCCTTCACCAGATGATTTGGAAGTCAGAGATCCTTTGGCTAAAACAAACCCAGCCTGACCGTTGGGGTTTAAGTGATACAAAAAGTGTTGTATCCATGCGTAGTTCGCGTTTCCCGTGGGAGGCGTGCCGTATTTCCAGCGTCCGTCCTTGCGAAGCAGGTCTCCGCTCCAGTCGCTGTCATTAAACGGTGGATTGGCAATCACGTAATCAGCTTTTAAATCCTTGTGGCTGTCATTTAGAAACGACCCTTCATTGTTCCACTTCACCTGGGAGCTGTCGATGCCCCGGATGGCTAAATTCATCTTTGCCAGACGCCAGGTGGTCTGGTTGCTTTCCTGCCCGTAAATGGAAATGTCATTCACCTTGCCCTGATGACTGGCAACAAACTTTTCAGACTGAACAAACATGCCACCAGAGCCACAGCACGGGTCAAACACCCGGCCTTTGTTGGGTTCCAGCATTTCCACCAGCAGTTCAACAACACTTCGGGGCGTGTAAAACTGTCCGCCCTTTTTGCCTTCTGCCAGAGCAAACTCACCCAGAAAATATTCAAACACATGGCCCAGAACATCCGCACTCCGGGCTTTGGCATCACCTAACGCAATGTTTCCCACAAGGTCAATCAACCCGCCCAGATTGGTGGGGTCCAGATTGCCACGGGCAAAGACCTTCGGCAGCACACCCCGCAATGAGGGATTTTCCTTTTCTATGGCATCCATAGCTTCATCCACGGTCTTGCCGATATCCGGTTGTTTGGCTTTGGTTTGCAGATACGTCCACCGGGCAGTTTCCGGCACAAAAAAGACATTTTCCGCTTTGTATTCGTCCTTGTCTTCCGGGTCTGCCCCGGCGTATTCGCCTTCACCGGCTTTCAACTTACCGTACAATTCTTCAAACGCATCCGAGATGTATTTTAAAAATATCAGCCCCATAACAATGTGCTTGTATTCCGCTGCATCAATATTTTTCCGTAACTTATCCGCTGATTTCCACAACTGTTTTTCAATGGGTTCTTCGGTGGTGTTTTTCTTTTTGGCCTTTGCCATTTATTGCTCCAGTTCGGCTTGCTCTTTTAGTCATTAGATAGGAAACAGGCAGTTCATCTCTGTTAAAGGGTTTCACAGAAACATGCCCGGATGAGTCGTCACTCAAATTGAATATTTGCTCAAAAAAACATACTCGGATTTCCCTTTAAAATCAATAAAATCAATATTTTTTTTATGTTGTAGAATATTAAAAATGTTGGCAGGGTAATTTCAAAATGCGGTTACTCTAATGTAAGTTTAAGTTGATATTCGGATTGGTGTGCATTATATTATATGAGTTAAAAAAATAATATTTCCTGGGCCAAATAAAGATACGACGTCTTTTGATTTTTCTTCCGGGCGGGTTCAGAAATAATTCAGCTGACCCTTTGTGTCAGCATAAATCATGATTTTTATAAAACGGAGCCCATGATCATGGGAAGACATATTGATCGCAGAAATTGTAAACGATTCAAGGTAAACGATGAATCCTTTGCCTTTATTGACAATGAATCTAAAATTTTGTGTAAAATCAGGAATATCAGCAGAGGTGGAATTTCTCTGATTACCATTGCAAATGCGGAACATATTCCAGAATTATTTGATACGGATATTTTTGTAACAGATCGGATTTTTTACCTAAAAAATATTCCGTCAAAAAAAATTTCAAAATCATCTTACTTAGCCAACAAAAGTCCTTTCACGGCATTTGTTAAAAGCCGGGTCGGTATTCAATTTGGGAAATTGGACAGTGATCAGGCCGCCCAACTGGAAATTTTTTTAAAAAATCATGCGACCATTGAGGATGTCTCAGAGTTATAGACGATCAGAATTTGATTTTTCCAGGGATTAATAAAAGCCCACCATCTCACACATAGATTAGAGGCGAAATTTCAATAATGATGGCTTCGTAAAAAGTTCAAATTCTTTGTTGTGCTGCATCCTTACACACAACTGTCCAGCTTATCGATCGATTTCAGATATCCCTTTGAGCGGTTTAAGTAAAATGCCAGCGGCTTGGAAAAATTGCGGCCCGCAATTCCATCAATAAACATCTGGCTGATTTCCCGCTCCATCTTTAA
>JAGGYV010000373.1 GCA_021162325.1 Desulfobacteraceae bacterium
GGGAACTGGGTGATTCTCGCGCTCTTTTACCGATCCGTGAATGTCTTGAAAATGATTCTGAAATTCAATTGAAATATACGGCGATACGGGCATTGGGGAATTTGTCGTCAAATGATGCGCGAATAGTTTTACTGGATAAAATTTCCGACAAAACATTTCAAAATAAAGAATTTAATGAAAAAAAAGAATATTTTCATATTTTGTCACGCTGGAAAGATCAGGAAATGATTGATTACCTGATCAAAATCCTGAAAAAAAAAACATTCATTCCCAATTCAAAGATCTATGAAATCAGGGCTTGCGCAGCTCACGGCCTTGGACTTATCGGCAGCAGAGATGCGTTGCCGTTTTTATATAAGAGTCAAAGAGAGAATAACAAATTATTAAATGAATTTTCTGAGTCTGCGATTAAAAGGATAGATCATGAAAGCCAAAAATCGGGTTAATTCTCCGAAAACGAAAACAAATTTAATCAATCAACTGTCTGTTTTATTGCGTTCTGCCGAAGTTCATCATGTCAAAAATATTGCTGTTGGCAAGGCCGTCAATAATTTTGTTTTGCAAGTCAATGAATTCATAAAAAATGAAGGCGATTTTGTCCTTGAGTTAAGGGGTGCCTTCTTTTTTGTGAATGAATCCAGGATTCGTTATTCTTCTGAGGTCATGGTTAATTTTGACTATCTTGTGAGGCTTTTCAGAACATTGATGGTCGGCACGGTCATTATAAAATCCGGAATTGGAGCGAATGAGATAATTAGTTTAACGGAAGCGTTTGTCAAGGCCCCTGCGATAAACCCCTTTGAAATTATTTCCCAGAAGATATCCCACATAAACAGTATTGCTGTTTATGAACTGAAAAAAATTGTTGAAGAAGATCTGCTGGATGCCCGAAAAATGGTTAAAAAGTCTTATTTTAAGGCTGTTTCCTTTACCCAGGGAATAATGAATAACATTCAGTTGGGAGAGACGGTTGCCCTTAAAAAAGCCAAGCGGATGATTGTTTCTCTGGTTGATCGTATTATCGACCATGAACAGATTCTGCTGGGCATGACATCGATAAAAAATTATGATGAATACACGTATCATCATTGTGTGAATGTCAGCATTATGTCTGTCGCATTGGGCCAGCGGCTGGGGTTGGGTATGAAACAACTGATAGAACTCGGTATGGTTTCATTGTTCCATGACATCGGAAAGTTGAAAATTCCCGCCAAGATATTGAATAAAAAAACTCAACTGACGGATGAAGAGTGGCAGGTGATAAAAAAACATCCCGTTGAAGGGGTTCGCTTCCTGCTAAAGATGAAGCATGTGGATTCTGTTTCAATTCGCTCTGCCATCGTCGCGTTTGAACATCATATGTTTTATAACAACACCGGGTATCCGCTGGTTAAAAAACCCTTTTCCCTTGATTTGTACAGCCGAATTGTCACGCTTGCTGATCAGTATGATGCGATGACATCCGCTCGGGTGTATTCAAGAAATCCCATGTCCCCGGACAAAGCATTAAATCTGATGATCAAGCAGGCCGGCAGTCAGCTTGATCCCCTGCTGCTGCAATTTTTTATTAATATGGTCGGCATATATCCTGTGGGTACTCTGGTGACTCTGGATTCAATGGAACTGGGGCTTGTGTACGAAAGCAATCCCGGATTTGTCAACCGACCGCGTATTTTTATAATCGCAGACAGCAGCGGCAATCAGGTGGATGCGTTTCAGGTCGATCTGGCAGAAAAAAATAACGAGGGCGATTATATAAAAACGATTGTCAGAACATTAGATGCCGACAAGTGGGATATTAATATCGCTGAATATTTAATGTAAACGTTTTACAATTAATTTGATATACGGGGATGTCTATGCCGGCCGGCCGGCTCAGTTTCGAAAAAGCGTAAGTGAAACCCAGTTTTTCGAGAACGCGGATGCTTCCCATATTTTGAGGATGTGTACACGCAAGGATTTGGTCAATATCAGACAACTGGTAGGATTCGGAGAGGACAGCGGATGCCGCTTCCGCTGCATAACCGTTAAACCATGCGTCCCTGCAGTAACGGTATCCTAATTCAATATGATCCAGAAATTTTGAATACCTGATTTCACACCAGCCGATATACCGATTCGGATTTTTTGTATAGACCGCCCGTTTTTCAAATTCATTGCTGCCTGTCCGGTCAAGACCGGCTTTGAATTTCGCAAGGGCAGTCTCCCGGGTCCAGTGAAAAATACTCCCATCACCAATATATTGCATTACCTCAGGATCTTTGCTCATGGCAAAGAATCCTTCAAAATCATTTAAAGATTCTTTTTTTAACTGTAATCTGGGGGTGACAACAAGGGGGCTAATAGTCATAGATTTCTTTAAGGTAGCGAAAAAGTACCCTTGATGCCTTTGCTGCTTTGGCTGTTTCCTTTGGCTGTCGCGCGTTTCTTGCCAGTTGATTCAGGCGTTGCCGCTGGGCGTTTGGAAAGCGGCTAATAATTTCCTCCATAACGTCTATGTTCCCTTTTATGAGTTCATCCCGCCATGTTTCAATTTTTTTAAAAGAGGCTGCTTTTTGATAATTGCCCTGCTGGATATTAATAAGAAATTTTTGTATTGGCTCAGCATCAATCTTCCGCATTAATTTTCCGATATATTGCATTTGTCTGCGTTTTGCTTCATGTTGTGATATTTGATGTGCATCTTTAACAGCGGTTAAGAGTGCTTCGGGTAAATGAATAGTTCTAAGCTGGTCGGGTGAAAGCGCCACAAGTTGCTCCCCCAGTTTTTGTAACGCTTTAACTTCATTCTTCATCTGCGTTTTACTGTTTCGTCCATTATCCGGTTTTTGAAAAATTTGTTTTTCCATTTTTATTTCTCTTTAAAAATATGGATTTTTTTATTTGAGCAACAGTCAAGATCGTGTATAGTAAAAAATTTTGAACCAAATGAAAATATATATTTATGAAAAACAAATTTAATCTTAGAAGTATTTATAGTTCCGAAGCTGGAAGGATGCTGTTTGTCTCTATTTTCCTGCTTTTGATTTTTTTAGCAATTGTTGGATATGCTTTTGCAAGGGATTTTGTCCTTGGCCGGACGCTTCTTGGTGCGTTTTTTGCGCATACACTCGGCGGCAGGGCAGCGGGTGTCGGCCTTTGCATTGCTTTTGATATGAATATCTATTTAACGATTTTTTACAACATGTTTCTGGAAGTTTTGATTGTGTGTTTCAGCTTTTCTCTGTTTTTGTATTCATTCACCAATCAATATTTTCGCGGCGGTTTTTTACAAAAAGCCATTAAAAATTCCGAAAGAAATGCGCGCAAATATGAAGAAGTTATTTCCAGATATGGCTGGATCGGGATTTTTATTTTCGTCATGATACCCTTGCCGGTTACCGGCCCGGTGGTGGGATCGTTTATTGCCTATTTTCTCTGCATGAACCTTTGGAAAAATTTTTTAACCGTATTCTCCGGTACTTTTGTTGCGATCGTGCTCTGGAGCGTGTTCTTTGAGTTTTTAAGCGATCATATTACCAAGATACAGGGCGTATTCGCGGTCATTGCCATTGTTGTTATGGTTTACTTTTTAAAGCATATTCGAAACTGGTTTTTGAAAGACGGTTTTGGTTCCTGATGAATAAATATGTTAAAGGGCAGCGATGGATCAGTGAGATGGAACCGGAACTGGGGCTTGGAACCATTGAAGTCGTTTCGCAGCGGATGATTTGTGTCAGTTTTTTTGGTAGTCAGGCAGAGCGGCAGTATGCAACCGCAACCGCCCCCTTAAAAAGAGTCAGGTTCAGACCCGGAGAGGAGATAATGTCCCGGGATGAATTTAAAGTGCGTATCGAAGTTGTCAGCGAAATCAACGGACTGATATTATACAGCGGGAATGGAATCGAGATTCCTGAATATCAAATTTGTGATACCATCAGTTTTTCAACGCCAAAAGAGCGATTGATCAACGGACTGGTGGATTCAAACGAAATCTTTAATCTTCGGTTTGACACCCTCAACCATATGGCCCGATCAAAAAAATCGCCGGTTCGCGGTTTTGTCGGCGGTCGTGTGGATCTGATTGGGCACCAGTTTTATATTGCGTCAGAAGTCGCTGCACGGTTTGCGCCACGGGTTCTTCTGTCCGATGAAGTCGGTCTGGGAAAAACCATAGAAGCAGGGCTAATCATCCATCGTCTTCTCGAATGTGAAAGAATCCGACGGGTGCTCATTATTGTACCGGATTCATTGGTCCATCAATGGTTTGTTGAGTTCTGGCGACGGTTTAACCTGCTTTTTAAAATATTTGACGAATCCTTTTGCCAATCTGCTGAATCACAGGATCCAGGTATTAATCCCTTTCTTGAAAACCAGTTAGGTATTTGCAGTATTCGCTTTTTTGATAATAAACGTCGGAAGCAGCAAGCCTTGAATGCCGGGTGGGATATGCTGGTAGTGGATGAGGCCCATCATATTTTGGAAAACAGTCCGGCGTACCAGTTTATTGAATCCCTGGGTCAGGCTTCTTCAGGGATGATGCTGTTAACCGCCACCCCTGATCAAATGGGGGAACGCAGTCATTTTGCCCGTCTTAAACTCCTGGATCCGGCCCGGTATCATGATTTTGATGCATTTTTACAAAATGCCGACAATTATCAGAAACTTGCCGAACTCATCGATCAGATCAACAGTGGCAAAATTGAAAATATTGATTTTGAAACTGCGGCATTGATTTCAGGGTTCCGGTTTAAAGAAGACAAAAAGCGTTTTGAATTCCTTGTAAGGGGCAGTGAAACAGATCGGAAAAAAATTGTTGGAGAAATTCTGGATCGGCAGGGAACAGGACGCGTGATTTTTCGGAATACGCGTTCCACCATTTCCTGGTTTCCCCGGCGGGTTGAAAATCTATACCCGATTGACGCAACATCAGCAAATATTCGCCTGGTAAATATGGAATTAATGGCTGCGTTAAAGGGTGATAAGAGTGAGGCGTCTTTTGATTATCAGAATGATCCCCGGATTTTGTTTCTGGTGGATCTTCAAAAAAGACTGACCGGTAAAAAAATCCTCGTTATTTGCCGGTCTCCGGATAAATCCATGGCCATTGGAGCGGCGGTTAAAAAATATGTAAATGTTAAAATTGCCCTTTTTAATGAAAAAATGACCCTGATCCAGCGGGACAGGAATGCGGCCTGGTTTTCCGAAAAACAAGGGGCCCAGATCATGATCTGTTCGGAAATCGGCAGTGAAGGACGAAATTTTCAGTTTGCTCATCATCTGGTGATGTTTGATCTTCCCTTAAATCCGGAACTGCTGGAGCAGCGTGTCGGTCGCCTGGACAGGATCGGACAGACCCAGGATATTTATATTCACATTCCGTATCTTAAAGGCAGTGCCTGGGAGATTCTCGTGAACTGGTACAGTTCCGGGCTTGGGATTTTTGAAAATAACGTCAATGGGATTCATCATCTGTACAAACAATTTGGTCAACAGGTTGTGAATCTTTTAATGGCCAACATCGAACATGGCAAACGGTCTGAATCTGATTTTTTCGATTTGGTCAGCGAAACGGCAACCTGTCGAAGCGACTTGGCCGAAAAATACGAAAAGGGGCGGAATAAAATACTTGAGCTGAATTCGTTTCATGCGGGTACGGCAAAAAAACTGACGGATAAAATAACCGCCATTGATGAAAGCCGGGATCTGGATGATTTTATGCTCAGAATTTTTGATCATTACAGGGTTCAGACAGATGAGATTTCAGATCGCACCTGGCGGTTGCATTTTAATGATATGACCGGTTCTGAATTTCCGGTACCCGCCCTGGGTGAAAGCAAGCGGGTGGTCACTTTTGAGAGGGCACAGGCATGTACCAGGGGGGAAATTGATTTTTTGAGCTGGGATCACCCGATGGTGAGCGGGGCCATGGAAATGCTGCTGGGTACGGAAAAGGGCAATAGCTGCCTTGCGGTGTGGGATGATTCCGGAAATCAGGGTATTCTTTTGGAGGCTGTCTATGTCCTCGAATGTATCGCACCGTCAGGGCTGCACATAGAGCGTTTTCTTCCGCCACTGCCCCTTCGCATCGTTGTGGACAGTTCTGGCAATGATGTGGCTGAAAAATATCCGCTGGCTGTATTTGAAGAAAATCTTCAAGATCTTTCCGGTTCCTGGCTGATGGAAAACAGGGAAATTACGGAAATATTTTTGCCGGAGATGGTCATCGTCTCGGCGGGAATTGTTGAAATATCCGTCCAGTCCATGATTACGTCGGCAGTTGCAGAAATTGAATCCGTCATGGGAGTTGAAATTCGGAGATTAAAGGATCTACAAAAGGTAAATACGGATATCAGCAAAGATGAAATCAAGATCATGGAAAATGAAAAACAGGTGCTTTGCAGACATGTTGGTGCTGCCCGGTTTCGGCTCGATGCCCTTCGGGTTGTTTTGATGACGTA